>JALQUL010000325.1 GCA_023260735.1 Limnohabitans sp.
GTTGATAGATTCAATAAGAGGTTTTTTTATTTATTTCTTACAAAGCAAATTAAGGGGTGCTAGCCTCTGCAATCAACCAGTCTTTGAGTGCAATCACATCTGGTCGTAAAGGTCTGTTGCGACCGGCAATAATTTGAAAGGGATGTAGGGTTTGAACTTTATCGGCAATCACTTGCACCAGTTGTCCCTGGTGTAGAGCTGCTTTTATTAAGTGTCCCCAACCTAGTGCAATACCTTGTCCTTCTAGTGCGGCTTGTAAAATAATCGAATAATCATTAAAACGAAATTGTTTGTTGCCTTTTGGCAAACTCACGCCCAATCGAGATAGCCAAGTGGCCCAGTCCATTCGAGAGCGATAGCGTTCCTCTAGGTGAAGTAGGGTGTGTTGAATCAAATCGCTGGGTTTTAAAATGGGCCCGTGTGTGGCCAAATATCCAGGGCTACAAACGGCAAAAATTTCTTCTTCAACAAACGGCCAGCGCCTGTGTTTAGAAAATTCACCCGAGCCTAATGGAATGGCTAAATCCACTTGGTCTTGCTCGATGTCTTTATCATCATCAATCGTAATACAACGCAGTTCAATATGGGGATGTTTGAGTTTAAAGCGTGCAATACGGGGTAATAACCACCAAGTCGCAGTGGCGGTTGAAACTGCCAAACTGACGGGTTGATTGGGTTTTGTAGCTTTTACATCTTTTAACGCCTGCTCGATTAAGGTCAGGCCTAAGCCTGCCTGCTCTAACAATTGCTGGCCTGCTACCGTTACCTTGACCCCTTTGTGTTGCCTATCAAAAAGTACCACACCAATGGCATCTTCTAACTTACGAATCGCGTGACTGACGGCTGGTTGGCTAATATGCAATTCTTGGGCTGCAGCGGTAAAGCTACCAGTTCTGGCCGCTGCTTCAAAGGTAAGTAGCCCATTCATAACGGGAAGTTCAAATCGATTTGCCATAAATTAAAGTTATGTCTTTGATGAAAATAATAAGGGGTCACAAATCAATAAAACATGGCTAAGATTACTCTTAACAAGTGATTTTTTTAAATGTTAACCGTAAATTCAAAGGAATTGTGTCATGAGTGATATTGATGTCAAAAAAAGTAGACGTGGTGGTCGTGAACGCCGTGATATGAATGCTCCAGTGAGTGCTCCTCCTTATATTCAACGTGGAATTCCAGCTTTTGAAGTCTTGTCTGACGTTAATTTAAGCAAAATAGAAAATGCCGCAGATCAAATCTTGGCTAAGGTGGGAATTGATATTCGTGATGATGACGAATGTTTGGATATGTTTAAAAAAGCCGGTGCCAATGTGCAGGGCATGCGGGTCAAGTTTGAACCAGGTCATTTGCGTGAAATTTTAAAAACAGCACCGAGGCAGTTTACTCAATACGCTAGAAATAATGCACGTAACGTTGAAATCGGTGGTAATAACGTAGTGTTTGCCCCAGCATATGGTTCGCCTTTTGTAATGGACCTCGATAAAGGACGTCGCTATGGCACCATCGAAGACTTTCAAAATTTTATTAAATTAGCCTACGATTGTCCTTGGTTGCATCACTCAGGTGGTACGGTTTGTGAGCCCACTGATGTACCAGTCAACAAGCGTCACCTTGATATGGTGTATGCACATTTTAAATATTCCGACAAAGCTATGATGGGCTCTATTACCTCTGAGGAGCGTGCAGAAGATTCTATCGCCATGGCAAGATTAGTTTTTGGAGAAAGTTTTGTCGATAAAAACTGCGTGATTTTAGGCAACGTTAATGTCAATTCACCTTTGCTTTGGGATGGTACTATGACCAAGGCAGCTAGAGCTTACGCTAGGGCTAATCAGGCAGCAGTCATTGTGCCATTTATTTTAGGTGGTGCTATGGGTCCTGTTACCAATGCTGGTGCAATTGCCCAATCACTCGCCGAGACCATGGTGGGTTGCGCTATTACTCAACTAGAACGCCCTGGTGCGCCAGTTATTTTTGGCAACTTTTTATCAAGCATGTCATTGCGTTCAGGCTCACCCACTTTTGGTACTCCAGAGCCTGCAGTTGGCACCTTGGTGGTGGGGCAATTAGCTAGGCGTTTAGGCTTACCACTGCGTGCGGGTGGCTCATTTACTACCTCTAAATTACCAGATGGTCAAGCGATGTTAGAGAGTGCCAACTCCATGCTTTCTGCTGTGAATGGAGGGGCTAATTTCATTTTACATTCTGCAGGTTTCCTTGACGGCTTATTATCAATGAGTTATGAAAAATTCATGATGGATGCTGATTATTGTGGTGCCTTGCATTCCTACTTAGCAGGAGTCACGGTAGATGACAATAGTTTAGCCGTCAGTGCTTTTGAGGAAGTCGGACCTGGAAATCACTTCTTGGGCTGTGCGCATACTATGTCCAACTATACAACTGCATTTTTTGATTCTAAAATATCTGACAATGACCCTTTTGAAACTTGGCAAGATAATGGTAGTTTAGATAGTGCCATTAGGGCTAACAAGCGCTGGAAAAAAGCCTTGGCTGAATACCAAGCACCGGCACTTGACGAATCAATTGATGAAGCCTTAAAAGACTTTATCAATCGTAAAAAGGCCAGTATGCCCGATCAATGGTATTGAACTATGAAGATGGTTTGAATTGAAAAATTCAGGTATTTAAGTAATCATTGGGGCCAGTAGTTAAAATAATAATTAGCAGGTATGGTCCAAGTTGTAGTGAAATAGCGTAATACGCATTTCATTTTCTTCGCCCGCAGTGCAATTAATGGTTTTGCGACTGGTTTAGTCGTCAGTTTCTTATTGAATCTATTATTATTTTTTTAAGTCAAAGGCTTTTGAAATGAGTAGCAGCAACGATCCTTTATTAAGCCCTTATCAGCTTAAACATCTTACTTTAAAAAATCGGATCATGACCACTTCGCATGAGCCAGCTTATTCTGAAGATGGCATGCCAAAAGACAGATATCGTCGCTACCACTTAGAGCGGGCTAAAGGTGGTGTAGCGATGGTTATGACGGCGGGATCTGCTGTAGTCTCTCCCGATTCACCGCCCGCTTTTGGTAATTTACATATTTATGATGATGCTATTGTGCCTTGGCTCAAACATCTAGCCGATGATTGTCACGAACAAGGCACAGCAGTCATGATTCAAGTCACCCACTTAGGTAGGCGTACTCGCTGGAATAAGGGGGATTGGTTGCCAGTATTAGCCCCGTCTCCTGTGCGTGAACAAGCGCATCGAGCCTATCCAAAAGCAGCAGAACTGTGGGACATTGAACGAATAGTCAAAGACTATGCCAGTGCCGCAGGGCGTATTAAAGCTGCTGGCCTAGACGGTATGGAGCTAGAAGCCTATGGTCATTTAATGGACAGTTTTTGGTCCCCTGCCACTAATCAACGTGAGGACGAATATGGCGGGAATTTACAAAATAGAATGCGCTTTACTCACTTGGTTTTAGACGCCATTAGAGCAGAGGTAGGGCCAGAATTTATTGTGGGCATTCGAATGGTAGCCGATGAGGACTGGGACATTGGTTTAAACAAAGCAGATGGGGTTGCGATTGCTAAAAATTTTGCAACTAGCGGTAAAATTGATTTTTTAAATATTATAAAAGGCCATATTGATACCGATGCCGCCTTAACCAAGGTTATTCCCATTCAAGGCATGGCTGCATCGCCTCATTTAGATTTTGCTGGTGAAGTAAGAAAGGCCACGGGTTTTCCTGTTTTTCATGCCGCCCGTATTAGTGATGTAGCTACCGCTAGGCATGCGGTGGCCGAGGGTAAACTCGATATGGTGGGTATGACCCGTGCCCATATGGCAGACCCTCATATAGTCATTAAAATTCAAAATGGCCTAGAGCACACGATTAGGCCTTGTGTAGGGGCTACCTATTGTCTTGACCGAATTTACGAAGGTGGTGAAGCTTTATGTGTGCACAACGCTTCTACTGGCAGAGAGGCAAAACTGCCACATACCATTACCAAGAGCCCTCAGGCTGGTTTAAGAGTAGTGGTGGTAGGTGCTGGTGTGGCAGGTCTTGAAGCAGCCCGTGTTAGTGCTGAAAGAGGCCATAGGGTTACTATTTTAGAAGCCGCAAAAGAAGCGGGTGGCCAAGTTAAATTAGCGGCACGTAGTAAACGTCGTAGCGAATTAATTGGTATTATCGATTGGCGACTCTCTGAATTGGCAAGATTAGGGGTAGATATTATTTATAACACTTATGCCGATGTGGCTGCAGTATTGTCTTTTAACCCAGATAAAGTCATTGTTGCAACCGGCGGCATACCACCAGACAATACATTGCAATCGGGCAATGAATTAACGGTCTCCAGCTGGGATATTTTGTCGGGTGATGTAAAACCAGCAGGCAAAGTTTTATTATTTGATGACAATGGTAATCATCCTGGCATGCAGGCAGCCGAGCTAATTGCCCAACTAGGAGTCGAACTAGAAATTGTTTCGCCAGAAAGATTTTTTGCCCCTGAAATGGGTGGCATGAATCATGCGCCCTATGCCGCTACTTTCCAGCAATATGATGTTCAAGTCACCATTAATAGGCGTTTGGTGAAGGTAGAAAAAAATCCCGATGGCCCTGGCTTAATTGCTACTTTAGGTAGTGATTACGGCAAATTTTATAATCAACGTTTAGTTGATCAAGTAGTAATTGAAAACGCGACAGTGGCAGTTGATGATTTGTATCATGAATTAGTACCCTTATCAAAAAATCAAGGGGCGGTTGATTACACTGCTTTCATTGATGTGAAAGAGCAAAATCAAGTACGTAATAGTGAAGGTAAATTTGACTTGTTTAGAATTGGTGATGCCATACATTCACGCAATATTCATGCCTCAATATACGAGGCCATGCGTTTATGCGTGACGTTTTAAAATTTAAGCGCTAGTACTCGTACTGCCACTCATTGCATCAAAGGCAGCAATTGCCTCTGATGCATACATGAGTGCGGGGCCTCCACCCATATAAACACATACTCCCAACATTTCTTCGAGCTCTTGTTTGGTACAACCCATTTTGATTAATGCTTTCACATGAAAACCAATACAGCCAGAGCAATGTTGTGTAATGCCTATAGCCAAGGCGATTAACTCTTTGGTTTTTGCATCAATACTGCCGGCTGCCATTGCCGCTTTTGATAATTGCGCAAAGCCCGTCATGGTGTCGGTCTGTGATCGACGAAGAGGAGCCAAATGAGTTGAAATTTGATTAATTAAATGTTGATGCTCAAATGTGCTCATGCTAGAAGTCCTATATAAGTTATGAATTAATTATTTCACAAGCTAAAAAAGCACCTTTGATTTAAATCAAGGTTTTTACTGTAATCCAATACTGAGTCTATCCTTGATGGGTTGTAATAAATAACTCAACAGAGTTCTTGGACCCGACTTCACTATCACTACCGCAGGCAAACCCACTCGCAATTGTTTTTCAAACTCAGTGTTGAGCTCATTAAGTGATACTTTGGTCTGAAAATAATTTTGATTGGTTTTTTCATCTGTGAATTTGTCAGCTGAAACATAATCAAGCTGACCTGTAATTGGGTACTGATTACTTTTAAAAATAGATGGAAAAATAACTTGTACCTGGTTGCCTTTTTCAATCCGGTCACCGAGCTCGATTGGAATTCTTGCCTCTATGACATATTTTTTTCCTGCTGGAATAATTTCCAAAATGGCACTACCAGCAGTAATACTGGTGCCAGCACTTTTAATGACTACATTCATTAAGGTACCATTAATTGGCGCTATTATTTTTTGTTTTTTGAGTTCAATTTGAATAGCAGTATTGCGCTTTAAAGAAGATTTTTTAATCAATTGCTATAATTTATTAAAACCGTAATTTAAGTAATTTTGTCATACTAAACTGCGGCAAAGTTCAATATTTTTGGTTTTACAATATTCAAATACTGTTCTTTGACAATAAACCCTCTGGTATCTATTGATGTACTTGGAAAACGAAAAAAAGCCGACTAATCAATCGGCTTTTTTTGTTATTTCAATGGATGAGTAATAAATTGAATTATTATTAACTACCAAAAATTGGAAAACGTGCCCTGCGTTCTAAGTCGTCAAGGTCAATGTGGTTACGCATATATTGCTGGCTTGCATCCACCATTGGTTGGTGGTCCCAAGAGGTGAGTTTACCTTTGCTTAATGCACTACCTACTAAACGGCGTCGACGTTGGCTGTCTAAAACTTTTTGATGCAAATCGGCTAAATCCCAACGTGAATTTACCTCTTCTAACCATGCATCTAAAAGAGCTTTATTTTCTGGGGCATTTGCTACATTATTTAATTCAAATGGGTCTTGTTCGAGGTTGTACAACATGCAACAATCATCCATTGAATAAATGAATTTCCAAGCACCTCGACGAATCATAATCAAAGGTGTTTTAGAGCCTTCTGCCATGTATTCACCTATCACTTCATCGTGACCACCAGTGCCCTCTAAATGTGGCACTAAAGACCTACCATCTAGTGGTAATCTTTCATCCACTTTACCGCCAGCTAGCTCTACCAAGGTGGGTAATAAATCAATTGTAGAAACACTTGCTTTAATATGTTTGGCACTAAATTTTTGAGGGGCGTAAACAATTAAAGGCACACGAGCGGCCATTTCAAACCAATGCATTTTGTACCATAAACCACGTTCACCCAACATATCGCCATGGTCACCAGAGAACACCACAATCGTGTCTTCAGAAAGGCCACAGTCGTCTAAGGTTTTTAACAGGTCACCAATTTTGTCATCTACATAGCTGCAAGAGCCAAAATAAGCACGGCGTGCACGAAGAATTGATTCTTCAGTTAAGGGTTTATTCCACAGGTCAATGACTTTTAAAATGCGAGTCGATTGAGGGTCTTGTTGATCTTGGCCAAACACATGTTGTGGTATTGGAATGATGGTGTCTTTGTACAAGTCCCAATAGTTTTTAGTGATAGTGTAGGGATCGTGGGGATGCGTCATAGAGACAGTTAAACAAAACGGCTGCTCGGGGGTGTTGCGCACCTGGTCATACAAATATTGTTTAGCTTTAAATACCACTTCTTCATCGAAGTCGAGTTGATTGGTGCGTACACTTGGCCCCGCTTGAATAACAGAGGACATATTATGGTACCAAGAAGGGCGCACTTCAAGCTCATCCCAATTGACTGCCCAGCCGTAATCAGCAGGGTAAATATCGCTGGTGAGGCGCTCTTCGTAGCCATGAAGTTGATCTGGGCCACAAAAATGCATCTTGCCAGATAGGGCAGTGCGGTAACCCATATTGCGCAGGTAATGGGCATAAGTGGGAACATCGGCAGCCAAATCAGCGGCATTATCGTAGCCTGCAATTTTGGAAGGTAATTGACCGCTCACTAAACTAAAGCGAGAGGGGGCACACAATGGGCTGTTGCAATAAGCCGAGTCAAACACCACGCCCTCTTTGGCTAATTGGCTTAAATGGGGCATCTGTACCACTGATTCTGGGTTGTACATTGGTAACATGGGTGCTGCCATTTGGTCAGCCATAATAAACAAAATATTGGGTTTTGATGTTTTCATAATGTTTTATTTTAGAAAATAAAGAGGATGAGGGTGTGCTTTTGCGATTTTAAAAATAATGAACTTAGGTCGTCACAATTAATCAATCACTATATTGCACCATTCGCTTATCTTCGTAAAGATCTATAATAATATAAATAGGATAAGCTTTACTTATGGCAAAATTTACAAAGAACCAAGATTACCACTTTACTTTTTAATAACTCCTCGACTGCCAGCAATGAAAAACAACTTACCCATTGATTTATTAGAATGTTTTGAAGTAAGTGCCAGGTATTTAAGCTTCACTAAAGCAGCCCAAGAGCTAGGAACAAGCCAACCGGCTGTAAGCCAATTGATTAAAAAACTAGAGGCCTATTTAGGACAGCAATTATTTGAGCGACAACATAAAGGATTAAGCCTTAGCCCTGCCGGTAAAGTGTTATTGAATTATGCACAAACAGGTTTAAATAGTTTAAAACAAGGTCTGTTAGAGGCGCGGCAGCTTCCACAAAAACAGATACTGCAGGTGCAAACTGATTTTGCCTTTGCATCATTTTGTCTTATGCCACAATTAGCTCAATTTTCTCTGCTTTATCCGTATATAGAAGTTAATTTATTAACCCATCAGCAAGCCCCATCGGACTCTCAAGAGTTAAGTGATATTGGTATTTTTTTGGGTTCTGGAAAAATAAAGCATGGCCAATCTTATTTTTTGTTTATCGAAGAAGTTTTTCCGGTATGTAGCCCAGCGTTTTATCAACAAAATTTTGCCAACCTCAACTCTAAAACGATTAAAAATAAAACCAAACAATTAGCACTTTGTCCTTTGTTGCAGCTCAATAGCAAGTCACAACAATTGTGGTTTGATTGGGAGCGTTTGTTACCACTATACGGACTAGCGTCTGCACCCCAGTATGTGCCTATCAAGTTAGATAATTACCCCTTGGTGATTCAAGCAGCAATGGCTGGACAAGGTATTGCAATCGGCTGGCGCCAAATGGTAGATGAGCATATTAAGCAAGGTTTGTTGCAGTCCATAGGTCTGCCTTCACAGCAATCTCAATTGGCCTACTATGCTTTAGTCCCCGAGAGAAAACGTAAAAACAAAATGGTAGATTTATTTGTAGAGTGGTTGCTGGGTGCTTTTAAAAACAAAGTTTAATGGCTAGAGTTGGGTTGTGTGAGCCATAGTAAAAGTTGCTCATCTTCAAGCCAATAGGCGCCTCTTTGAGACCGCCATAAAAAGTTCTTTTCGCGCAGATTATCTAGGCCATTTTGTATGGCAGAGGTTTCAATATTGGTGCTATTGTCTTTTAAACCTTTATTCATTAAATTGGCTTTTATTTTTTCATGCATCTGCTGGGAAAACAGCCCTTGGTGAGGATTAACGTTGGGATTTAAAGTATTTTGTTGTGTTATCTTAGCAAGCTCTTCTAATAATGCGACTTGAAGAGGAGGCAGGCTAGCAACGGTTTGCATAAATTCTAGTTTTGCACTTGTCATTGCAAGCTCGACTTTTTTGGCAAATAATTGATCCAATAGTTCGGGTGCAGTTTGCTCAAGTCGAAGTTGTCTCAATACAGGTAATATCATTTCCGGCCTAGAGCCTGCTTTCTGAAAAACGCTAAAAGCCTTATCTTTGTTGAGTTGAAGTTTAGCTTTACCACAAATCCATTCTATGTAGTCAATTCCTAATGTTGGAAAATCAACCATAGTGGCTCCAAAAAATGGTTGATCGCGACCATTCACTAGTAAAGCGAGTTTGTCTCGATTAGAGCCTGTTGCAATTACTTGTAAGCCGTGAGCGCTTAAATTCAGCGAATCACGAGCTGCTTTTAATGCAAACAATGCGTTCATTCCATCTTGGGTAGTGAGTGCATGTTGTGCTTCATCAATAACCAGCACAATTGTGGTTTTGTGAACCATTGATAGGGCTTTAAGTGCATCGCTCAAAGTAGCATTCGCACTTAAACCTAACAGCGAAAGGTCAAAGTTGATGCCGTTACCAAATGCACCGACAGAAAATTTGGCTAATCCTGTTTTTTGTGCCATTTTTGCAATCACGCCAGCTTCTTGGTGGAGTTCATAACGGATCGCATCACCCATTAATAATGCAAGATCTTTTGTTTTATCTGCCCATAAATCAATATAGATGACTCTAGCGCCTTGAGCTTCAAGAGTTGGGACTAAGTCTTGTCTTACAAATGTAGATTTACCGGTGCGCCTAGGTGCAGCTAAAAATAACCCACCACTCATGCCTAAACTTGTATCAAGTGCATCTTCTGCGTACAAGCGAGCAAGTGCTTGTCTATGAAAAAAGTCATTTTTTGCATTCATGGTTGTAGTTTAAATGGGAGGAGGAGAGATTTCACTTACTAATCATTATCAGTAATTATTACCAATTATTTTAAATTATCCTAAATTATTTCACTTTATTTTATTTTTTGGGTATCATTTTTGAAGGTTTTCAGTGTAGCTAATGCTAGGAATAAGGTAAGAGGTGAGTCGGGCAATGCAATAAAACCGTGGTGCAAATAAAAGCGGGCAGCCTGGGTATCTTTTGTATCGACAATAAGTGCAAAGGCAGCAATTTCAGAGCTGGCTGCCTTTGCTAGGGCATCAGCTAATAAGGCACTGCCAAGGCCTTTACCTTCAAATTCCTGATCTATAGCCAAGCGTCCCATGCGAACTGCAGGTATAGAAGGGTATCTTGGAAGTTTTTTTCCTATGCTACTAGGCAAATCACTTAGTCTTACACTAGCTGATGCTAATGTGTAATAACCAGCGATGCGTTGATCTTGATGGATGGCAACAAAACAACCCGCTACACGTCGGCGAATATCTTGATTAACTTGATGCTTTAAATAATGGTTAAGTGCTTCAGAGCTACTTTTAAAGTCATTTCGATTATGCTTGGAATCAAGTGCGCTTAGTAAAAATGGTGCTTGATTCATTCTTGGTTTAAAAGTTGTTTGCGGCGACTAAAGGCACGTATTAGCTGTGGATTAGCTTTTTCATGTTGGATTAAAGCATTAGCAAAGCATTGTTGATCGTTAAGCGACAATTTGACTATTTCTGATTGTTCAATTGCACGTTGGGCAGCATCTTGTACTGCTACTACTACAAAATCAGTAATTGAACGTCCTTGAACTTCTGCTGCACGTTTGAGTAGTAAATGTAAATCAGTGCTAATGCGGGCTTCTAGGCGTGCGGTATTGCTTGCTGATGGCATATTAAGTCTCCTTGGATTATTTTGATAATGTACGGCAGATTGCCGTATTGGTCAAGCAATCAGTTGTGATCAAAAAATAATGCAAATCAAGTAGCCACAGGCAAAACCTAAAGTTGTACTAAAGTGGCAAGTACATCGAGGTAAAATGAACTAGTCAAAGCCTGTCTTTCTATGTTTAATAAATTATTGATTTAAATGATAATTTGATAACTTTTTAGCTATTCAATGCCTACAATACTACTATATAAATAAACATGTATGGTGGGTGTGGAATGGCGACTATTTGGAATGATTTGAATTGCAAACAGTATTTTTCAAATAACGAAAATTTTATTCATTATTATTTTGGCAGGCCAAGCAATTTACCTAGCAATACTTTGCAACTTAGCCAAATTAGGTTATTGGCCCAACGCTTTGCCCAATTAATGCCGAATGGTGTACATAACACCCCTCTTTGGAATCCAACCCCACCCGTTTTTACGGTTTCTAGAATTAGCGCAGTGAATGGTAATTTAGATATTGGCGTGCGGGTATCGGTTTTTTTATTAGAGCAAGATTTTTATATAGGCTTGTTTTTAGATTCTAAAAACAGCTCAGAAAAAAGCACTATTGCACATATTCATTTGTATGAATATTTTAAAAAATTAATTCACCATCAATCAGAAATAAAGGTGATACAAAGAGCAGAAGTGCCTAATCATTTATTAATAAAAATTAATTTTTATAACGACGATACTCAAGTACCGAGAGAGTTTTCAGATCAGTTTCCGCTAATTGACAGCCATTTTGAAAACTGCTTAAAGGCAATTAATAACCAAGAATACGATACAGTGTTTGCCGCAGAGCGTTTAGCTTTGTTTTTAAATTTTAGGCAATTAGCTTTACCTGCTCACACTCCCATTAGCCCAAGAATTTTTGACTTGTGCACAATACCGGTTTACCAAAGGCCAGAGGTCTTAAAAATTGTAAGCGAGCTACCAAGTCAAACAATAATTGATGTAAGCAATCAGCCTATTGGCAATAAGCCAATTGACCAGGTCAATACTAATACCAATACCAACACCAATACCAATACGTATGAGTTGCAGGTTGCAGAAACATTTAAAGCCATTTGCAACGCTACACCAGATGTCGAACCCGAATTAAAAACAAGTGTTGGCCCCCCTCCTGAAATGGTAAAACCACCGTGTAGCGATTTATTCAGCTCCCATGAATTACTGCACTTTAACCCTAGCCAAAACCCTAGGCCTCAGCAATTAAGCCTAAATAGTCTGTTATATGGCCCTACAGCAAGCGGAAAAACTTATGCCAGCAGGGTGCTGGCTATGCAAGCTTTCAATGTGCCCGAAGCCTTAGAGCCATATCAAAAAATTGTGAATGGACAATTACCCAATAGTCAAGTGGTGAATAATTTAAAAACACCATTTGACCAAGCCCAACAACAAGGCCAAGTGGTGTTTGTTTCTTTTCATGCTAATTATGATTATGAAGATTTTATAGAAGGCTGGCAAGCAAGTAACCATGCAGGGCAAATGCATTACCAGATTAAAAATGGCATTTTCAAACAACTGGCAAAAAAAGCTTTCATTTACAAAATAGCCCATGAATTAGGCTTTTTAAGCAATAACCAAGCATTTAAAAAATTAGCCCAAAAATATGCTTCAAGCCAAAATAATTATTTGGAGTTAGAGGCTGACGGAGTACCATTTCCTAAAGGGTTTATAGCAAAAGAGTGGCAAACGTTTTTTAAAGCTAAAAACATGCTGTCCAACTTAGCCAATAGTCCTATTAGCTGCCCAAACTTTGTTTTAATCATTGATGAGTTGAATAGGGCCGCAGTGGCCAAGGTATTTGGCGAACTGATTACCTTAATGGAAAGTAATAAAAGATATGGCAATTCAGATTTTTTAACACTTTGTTTGCCCTACTCGCAAGAGCTGTTTTGTGTGCCAAATAATTTATATATAGTGGCTACACTTAATACATCAGAGCCAGCTTTACCGGGCCTTAGTACGGCTGTTAAAAGCCGCTTTGATAGCATAGCCATAAAGCCACAAGCCGAGTTTTTAAAAGCCATTCATATACCCTCGCTGCGCTTAGATAAATGGCTAGTTCATATTAATCAAAATATTGAACTTTTATTAGGGTCTCAATTTACCATTGGGCACGCTATTTTTGCAAATTTAACCAGCCTAGAAAAAGTTCACATACAAGACTTAGCATCTACGGTGCGATTGAAAATTTTACCAATTTTAGAAACGTTATTTTTTGATGATTGGGAAAGCTTGAGGCAGGTATTAGGCGAGTCTGAATTAGCTAATCAACACCCTACGGCTTGGGTGCATAAAATCCCAATTAGTTTAAAAAAATCTAATTTCCCGCCTAATAATGGTTTTATTTACCAATGGAATTACCCTGCGTTAAGTTTGGTAAAGTCTTATCAAAAAATTTATGAAGCCTAATAATTTAAGAATAAAGTGATGGCCGCATTTATTTTTACTACCACTGAATACGCTTATTTAATTGCTGATGACATAGCAGCTGGACGACCCCATGCTATTGAAAATAAACAATGTTTTATACCAACCGATTTATGGGCAGTTTTGTATGTGATTGCGCAGACTAATTTTGATGATGATGCTAGTAGTGGTTTTATTGTTGTTGCCAGTCCAGACTCACAGGGTAGGGCACGTTTACAATTAAAGAGTAAGGTAGGACTTTTATTAACAGCAAAGGGTGGACTTGAAGTATTGCCCAAAATTGCCAATTTACAAAATAGTGAA
>JALQUL010000338.1 GCA_023260735.1 Limnohabitans sp.
AAATTATTAACTCCAATGAAGACTGCGCCCATAAGCTAAAGAGACTTCTATTTTTTGATGAGAGTTTTAGTGAGTCAAGTAAAAAAATGAATAACTAGAATGCTATTTCACTTTTATTTGATTTGGCTCATTATTACTTTATCAAAAATTTTATCGCCTAAAAAGTGCCTAATAAAAATGAGTGGTTTTGCCATTTTACCTACCACATAGCGGGTTTTAGTTTTTTTACTGGTTACTGCTTTGACAATGACTTCTGCTACTTCAGATGCCGGAGAGCTAGCCCCCTTTTTTTCATAAGATTGGCTCATTGCAGATGCTAAACCATTAGCCAGCGCTTGATAAGGTCCTTTGCCAGACCTTTGCAGCATAGGGCCTAACATCACATTACTCCATTCGGTTGCGATGGCACCAGGCTCAATAATAATGACTTTTATACCAAAAGAGGCAAGTTCAATTCTTAAGCAATCACTCCAACCTTCTAAGGCATGTTTAGTCGCATGGTACCAAGAACCTAATGGGGTATATATTTTTCCACCCATGGAAGAAATATTAACAATACAGCCAGCCCTTTTTTGGCGCATATAAGGCAGGGCCAATTGTGTGACTCTAGCCAAGCCAAATAAATTGACCTCGAATTGATACCTCGCATCTGCAATACTCGACTCCTCCATAGAGCCATACATACCAAAACCCGCATTGTTAATTAAAATATCAATTCCACCATGGGCTGCCTCTACTTTTTGAATGGCCGACACAATTTGCTCTTCCTTGCTAATATCCATTTGAATTGCAATAGCACCACGGTCTTGCAGCTCTTTCATAAGCTCAATTCGCCTTGCTGCCACATAAACAATCAAGCCTTTGTCTAATAAGCTTAGTGCTGTTTCTTTACCCATACCCGACGAGGCACCAGTAACAAAAGCTACTTGTGGTGATGTTGTGTTCATTTTGATTCCATTAAAAATGTTGGTTAGTAATGAAGCAATGTTAGGGTTTGTTAATTAAAATCTGTCATCATATCGTGCCAACTCACATTCAAAAAATGACACAACAAGCAAACTCACTGGCTATTTCAATATTGAGTAGCTTGGCAAGCGGCTTATGATGTATTGAAAGATTTGGATTGAAACCTCTTATTCATAAAACTCCATGAAAAAACTCACCCACTTGCGTTTGTATCGTTTCTTGTTATTTTGTTTAATAATTGCTAGCCTAAGCGCCTGTGCGTCTATGCCAGGCGTGACTACCGTAGCATTTAATAATAGGCAGGTGGAATATGTCTTAGCAGGACAAGGAAAACCTGCCGTTATTTTTGAAAACGGCCTAGGAGGCCAATTGCATTGGTGGGCTCAAGTATTACCAGCAGTAGCGCAACAAACGACTGCTTTTGCTTACAATAGACCTGGTATAGGTAATAGTCAAGAAGTTATTACACCACGTACTGGCGATCAAATTATTGAAGAGTTGCGTAGTCAACTATTAGCTCTTAATCTTCAGCCACCTTACGTGCTGGTGGGGCATTCTTTGGGTGGTTTGTATATGCAGCTTTATGCTAGGCGTTATCCTCAAGAAGTAGCAGGCTTGGTTTTGGTGGACTCTACTCATCCTGAGCAATTCAAGGGAGCCGGAGCACCGGAAAATTGGCCTAAGATGGTGCAAATTATGATGAATGCTTCTATTAATTCATCAGCTCAAAATGAATTCAATGAAATTGACTCAACTGGTCAAGCCATACTGGCACTACCCCCCTTTAAAAGTAGCAATACCATTGTTTTAAGTGCAAAAAAACCAATGGCTGAAACCTCGGTATTAGCCCAAGACTCTAACCAAAAACGAGTAGATATTCTACGATTACATCCTGGTGCTAAACAACTGTGGGTTGATAGTGGCCATTCCATGCCACTTGAAAAACCTTCGGCAGTGATTAGCGCGATAGAGGAAATTTTACAAATAAATAAAAAATAAGCGACAATTTATGTCGTTAATTATTTTTATGAATTTAATCAAAGCTAATCATTAGTTCTATAATTTTTAATTTTATAAGATATTTTATGGTTACATCACTTACCTCGGCAGAGTCTGCAATAATAAGTCTTGCCAGTTTGAATCCCATTAGTGCAGCGATCGCAAACTTGTATTGTTCTGGAAAGAATTTAAATGAGTTCATGGATCAGCATATAGTAGTACTTCAACAATCTGATAACCCAACTGTAGCTACCACTGGACGTATTCTCGAAGCTGCTAAATTTGGATTTGGGTTAGGTTATTTATCTTCTGTAGCTATTATTGCAGTAGGCCAGTTAATATTGGGAAATAGCCAGCTTCTTGTGCAAATGAGTACAGCGACAGTTGGTTCTTCTGTATTAATGGCTAATCCAGTTGCAATGACGTGTGGTGCAGTTGGAGCCGTTTGCTATGGGTGGGCTGCACTTTCTGGTCAAGAGCAAGAGGCGATACTCAATCAAATTAAAGAAGGCCTAGAAGTCGGTGTTGAATTAATTAAATCGCTCATACAATTTGTACTGGTAAAAATTAAAGATTTATTAGATAGTAAATATTTATTAGAACTTAAAGAGTTTGTTGCATTGCAAGCACAGCGCTTCGGTAAAACTCTATCCGATATTACAAGAGCAACAGGCGATAGGATTTATGACACGGTAAATCAAACAATTGGGAATGGAAAAGTTATTGTGCATGCAGTCACAAAGGTTACAAATACTGTAGTAGATTTAACGAGTGAAACTACTGGCGCAGTTGCTAATAAAATTTCAATGGGTTTTAATAAAGTAGGAAAAACAGCAGTTGATGCCAAATTAAGCATAAGCAATTCTATGAAACTCAAGAAATAACCATTACGAGGTGTTATGTTATTAAAGTTAGTTAATTGAGTATCTTGTTATACTTGGTTCATTTACATTTTTGATTTTAAAATTTTCTAATGAATCTCGCAATTTGGTTACAACGTAGTGCACAATTGTTTCAAAATCAGCCCGCTATTGCACTAGGTGAAGAGGTTTGGTGCACCTATTCCGAGATGGCAACTCGTGCCGCTAGGGCGGCTACTTGGTATCAGGTTAAAGGTTGCTTTGTAGGCCAACGGGTTGCCTTGTTTATGCAAAATCAAGCTCAATACCTAGAGTTATTATGGGGGGCGTGGTGGGCAGGTTTAGTGGTGGTACCCATTAACGCCAAACTGCATACCAAAGAGGTTGCATGGATTATTGCTCATAGCCAAGCTAGCTTGGTTTTAACAGATGAAGCGGAGCAAAGCTCTTTACAAGAGGCCTTGCTAGAGCATAACGCTAATGCTTTGGTGCAAACTAATTTTGATTTTTTACAAAATAGTGTAATGCCATGCGCGCCTTTGCAGCCTATAGCTGACGACGCCCCCTGCTGGCTTTTTTATACCAGTGGTACCACAGGTAGGCCTAAAGGAGTAATGCTCTGCCCAGAACAATTGCGTTTAATGAGTTTGGCATTTTTATCGTCTATTCAAACAGTGTCGCCTGGTGATCATATGCTGCATCCAGCCCCCCTTTCGCACGGTGGTGGTATGTATCATTTGCCCTATGTGTTACAGGGTGCTACCAATGTGATTCCAAAGTCGGGTAGTTTTGATGCAGATGAGTGTTTACGATTAGCGGCATTTTGGAAAAACGCGTCATTTTTTGCTGCCCCTACCATGGTGCGCCGCTTAGTAGAGGCCGTTAAAACGTCGGGTGTAAAAGCAACTGGTTTACAGACCATTATTTATGGTGGTGGTCCTATGTATTTGGCCGATATACAAGAAGCCTTAGAAATAATAGGCCCCCATTTTGCACAAATTTATGGCCAAGGTGAGTGCCCTATGACCATTACTGTGTTACCTAAAAAATGGATTAATAAATGTGCATTAGAAAATGATTATGCTCATTTGGCCAGTGTAGGGTTTGCTCAAAACATGGTTGAGCTAAGCATTCAAGATGATCAAGGCCACATACTACCAACTGGCCAAAAAGGCGAAATTTGTGTCAAGAGTAGAGTCGTCATGGTCGGCTATTGGCAAGACCCAATTGCCACACAAAAAGCCATCCGTAACGGTTGGTTAGCAACTGGAGATGTGGGTGTTTTAGACTCACAAGGGTTTTTAACTTTATTAGACCGTAGTAAAGATTTAGTGGTAAGTGGCGGTAGTAATATTTACCCAAGAGAAATTGAAGAGGTATTATTAAGTCATGAAGCCGTTGCAGAGGTTTCAGTAATTGGCCGCCCAGACCCAGAGTGGGGAGAGGTAGTGGTTGCTTATGTGGTGCTTCATGATACGTTTAAAACCCAAGTCAATGCCAAAACTTTAGATTTATTTTGCTTAGATAATATTGCCAGATTTAAACGTCCAAAATTTTATTGTTTCGTAGATGCCT
>JALQUL010000340.1 GCA_023260735.1 Limnohabitans sp.
ATGATAGTGCGGATTCCCGTGTGAAAGTAGGTCATCGTCAGGCTTTCCTTATAGCCCGATCAAGCCCATTGTAGTAATACGATGGGCTTTTTTGCGTCTGTACCGGTTTGTAGTACATGTCTCTGTTACTATCACCCCCATTACTCCCAAAGGCCTATTCAAAGCAGTAAGAAGCCAAACAATCAGAAGAATCCCCCTCTTACTTCCGCTTCGTAAGGAGTAAAAGAAATCACCCGCCTTGTTTAAAATAGGTCCAATAAATACTTAAATAAGTAAAGTTGAGCTAATAAGTAATTCTCATATTGACTAAAACTATGTAAACGGTGAATATACAAACTTATCAGATTTAATAGGTAAGTGTATGCAAGCAATTGATCAGGTCACATTGCAATTTAATCCATCTGCACTGCTGGGGCTTAATATTGTCCTGGGATTGGTAATGTTTGGAATCGCCTTAGATTTAAAACTCAAAGATTTTAAAGAGGCATTTAGTACACCAAAAGGCTTGGTACTCGCAATATTTGGACATCATGTTTTGTTTCCTGCCATGACGTTTGCTTTAATTAGCATTATTCAGCCAATTCCTAGCATTGCATTAGGCATGATATTAGTGTCGGCTTGTCCTGCGGGTCATGTTTCTAATTTTTTAACCCACATCAGTAAGGGAAATGCAGCGCTATCAGTAAGTGCTAGTGCTATTTCGACAGTGTTGGCAATATTTTTAACACCTATTAACTTTAACTTCTGGGGAAATCTGCACCCTATCACTCATAGTTTAATGAGAAGTATCGAAATAGACGCTCTTCATATGCTCAAAGATATTGGCATATTACTTGGCATACCGCTAGTGTTAGGAATGTTAATCGCATCCTATTTTCCAGTCTTTGCACAAAAAGCTCAAAAACCAATGAAGCGTTTTTCGATGGTGGTGTTTGCTAGTTTCATCGTAATCGCATTGGTAGCTAATTTTAAAAATTTTATGAACTATATCGAGTTTGTGGTGATGGTAGTTGCCATCCACAACGCATTAGCACTTATTACTGGTTACACCTTATCTAGTTTACTAAAACTTCCAGAAAGAGATAAAAGAGCCATCACGTTTGAGATGGGTATCCAAAACTCAGGCCTAGGCTTGATCTTAATTTTTAATATGTTTAGTGGCTTAGGTGGTATGGCAATCGTAACTGCTTGGTGGGGTGTCTGGCATATTGTTTCTGGTGGGGCTTTGGCATGGTTTTGGAGCAAAAAACAACTCAACTGAGTAGGCGATTAGAAATGAAATATGATTTAATTATCAAAAATGCCCTGCTATTTGATGGTATTTCAGATGCAGCAAGTGTGCAAAATATTGGTATAAAAGATGGCATAGTAACTGCTATTAGTACTAATGTCATTCCCGAAAATGAGGGGGTGAAGATTATTGATGCACAAGAACATTGGGTAATGCCAGGTTTCTTAGAAATGCATTCCCATTACGATGCAGAAATAGTAGTTGCACCGGCTCTTAAAGAGTCGGTTCGCCATGGCATAACTACCATTGCTTTGGGCTCATGTTCAATTAGTATGATGGTATCTAGTGCACTAGATTGTGCCGATATGTTCACAAGGGTAGAAGCCGTCCCTCGCAGTCAAGTCTTACCAATATTGCAAGAGAAAAAAACTTGGGTAACGCCTGCTCAGTATAGGCAATTTTTAGAACAACAAGCATTAGGGCCTAATGTCTGTGGATTCATTGGCCACTCCGATATTAGAGCTGCTGTATTAGGATTAGAACGCTCTACTCACAAAAGCATACCCACAGAAGCTGAGCTAACACAAATGACCCAATTATTAAATCAAGCCTTAGATGCTGGATTTCTAGGTTTATCGGTTATGACTACCAAACTAGATAAAATGGATGGCGATAGGGTATGGTCTAAATCACTACCCTCTACCTATTCTAGCTGGCAAGAGTTTTCTAGGCTTTTTGATGTTTTAAGAAAGCGTCAAGCCGTGTTGCAAGGTGCTCCAGACGCGGTTGGTAAAATCAATGTGTTTGCCTTCTTGTGGCATGCGCATGGTTGGAAAAGAAAGCCACTTAAAAGCTCATTGTTAACGGCTTTAGACCTTAAGTCGCAACCATTTATGCATTACATTACCCGAACATCGGGTTACATTGCCAATAAGTTTTTAGCAGGTAATTTTAGATGGCAGACACTTTCTGCACCATTTACCCTGCACTTAGAAGGCCTAGATGTGAATGCCTTTGAAGAGTTTTCAGCTGGGGAGATATTAAGAGATTTTAAAGACGATGATTTGCGTTATGCCAAAGTCAACGATCCAGAATTTAGAAAAGCATTTAAAAAACAATTAGGTGCAATTTTTACCAAAGGTTTATGGCATAGAGACTTTACCGAATGTAAGGTAATTAACTGTCCCGATAAAAGTGTAGAGGGCAAAACGTTTGCACAAATAGGTAAAGAACAAAACAAAGATGCAGTAGATGCCTATTTTGATTTAGCAGTTTTGTACCGTGAAAAATTATTATGGCGAACTAACTATGGCAACCATAGACCTGCCATTATGCATAAATTATTAAGTAGCCCCTATACCCATATTGGTTTTGCCGATTCTGGTGCGCATATAAGGTCAAATGCACAATACAATTTTCCACTCAGGATGCTGAAATATGCACGTGATGCACAATTATTAGGTACACCTTTTATAAGTATAGAACAAGCGGTTAAACGACTCACAAGTGACCTAGCCGATTGGTTTTCAATAGATGCAGGCAAAATTAAGATAGGTGCAAGAGCAGATATTGCCATTATTAATCCATTAGGTTTAAACCACGAGTTAGATGAGGTCAGCCGAGCTGAAATGGAAGGCTTTGGTGGAATTACAAGGCTAGTAAAACGCAATGATATGGCAGTTGATTACACCATTATTAACGGCAAAATTGCCTACCAAAAAGACTTTGGTTTTGCCGCAGATTTAGGTCAAGAAAAAGGCTACGGACAATTTTTACCTAGTACCGAAGTTCAATAAAAAACATTCTCATGCAACAAAATAAAACCCACTGGTTCCAATATTTTAGTTATGCTGCAGGACTCATCACCATGAGTCCCATACTGCAGTTTTTCTTGCCACAACAAGGGCTTGCTCTTAGTCAAATACAACTACAAGAGCCTGCAGCCATTTTATTTGCTCAGCATTGGGGCATGATGGCCTTTTGTATGGGCTTATTGTTAATATGGGCTGCAAAGCAACCGATTCAAAGAAAGCCAGTATTGGTATTAGTTGCCCTAGAAAAATTGGCCCTGGTGGCTTTAATTGCCATGAATTGGCAAACCCAGAGCTTGCAGGGTATGCATTTAGCAGGTATTTTTGATGCCGTCTGCGTAGCTGTTATAGCTGTATTTTTACTAAAAAACCGTTGATTGCTTTAATCCCAGTGAGTGAAGCTTGTTCTCTTCTTAATAGGCGAGAACAAAAATAGACCCACATGTCTTAATAAGAACGAAGATTTTTTCATCGCTCCTGACAAGGGGGACTGAGTGGGGGGTATGCATCAAAGACCAAAAGAACCCCAGCAACTTGATGCCAACAAGAAACCCCCTTACTGAAGACAATTATTCAGTTAATAAGTTTTGAATAGCAGCATCTAAAGCCGCCTCGTTAAGTGTTCCAAAATGGGCCTTGGCTAAGTTGCCTTTGGCATCAATCAATAAAGTGGTTGGCAAACCATTAGAGCCCACGGCAGAGCCTAATTGACCTTGCTCATCTAGCCAAATACCTTTCATTTGAAAGCTCTGTTGCGCT
The DNA here is from genome assembly GCA_023260735.1 of Limnohabitans sp. Classification (GTDB taxonomy): domain Bacteria; phylum Pseudomonadota; class Gammaproteobacteria; order Burkholderiales; family Burkholderiaceae_C; genus JALQUL01. The sequence continues at coordinate 3,802 of JALQUL010000340.1, forward strand.
AAATATCGTTGAATGGCGGCAGGTTTTTCAGCTTGGTTTACAAAAACAAATTCAACTTGAGGATATTTTTTTTGTAACTTAGCAAAATAAGGCATTTCTTGTTGACAAGGTCCACACCAACTGGCCCATAAATTAATCACACTGGGCTTGTTGGCAATAATAATTGGCAAAGTTTGAGTGCTTGAGTCAGCAAAAGACACCAAAGAAACCTTGTTCGCCTGCTCAAGGTTATTACTTGTCTGCAAGTAATGGAGCCACCCACTGCCAAGGCCCCAAGTGCCGACAGAGAGCAAATAAGCTAAAAATAAGGCTTTTCTGAACAAAGCATGGCGCCACATCAGCCAACAAACAAAAAGTAGCGAGCTAACTACTCCCGCAGGGCTCCACCAACCACCATCACGAATATCAAAAATGGCCCAGATAGATTGTTTATAGCTATCAAAATGAAATGCTAAATAGACTAATCTGGCAGAAACCAATGCTATTGCTAAGGTAATCCAAAAAAGCTTTTCTAAAAAGACTTTGTCTTGCCCCTTGTTTATTAATAAGAAAAAATAACCCAAATAACCAGAAATAAAAAGAAGTAAGCTGTTGGCAGGAAATGCAAAAGGCCCAATAGAAACAGATAACATAATTTAATAACGCAATTAGGTTGCAATAGTGTACAATGTAATGCAAATAAATTGCGTTACGTTTTGCTGATGGTTGTGGTCAATAAAAATGCCTGTTGATAAAGCTATGCATAAGATAAACAGATAAATCATTAACTTTTTAAAACCGTTCTCTCATGAAACAAGCAAACACAGCTTGAATCTAAGTGTACAAGCAGCTGACTTTTAAAAATGGTGATGATGAGAGTAGCTCTAAATATCAAATTAAAAGGCTAGTCAAAACCATGTTTGCAAAAGCAAACTATTGAATTGGTAAAAACAAATGAATGACCTCTCTACACAAAATTTAATTCAATCCATTGATGATTTATTAAAAGCACATAGCTTAAGAAAAACAGCGCTTTCTCGAATGGTACTGGGTTTTTTTTTGGCTCATCCTAATATTGCTTTTAGTCATGCACAATTACAAGATCAAATTAATTTAATGCTTGATTCTGCAGTTGATAAGGTCACACTTTATCGCTTAATTGACAGGCTCACTCAAGTCAGTTTATTGCTTTGTCGGGTCGATATGAATCGAGTGCGTAGTTATCAACTAATGCCCGCAACGATTAAAAATACACCATTTTTTCACTGTCAAAGTTGTCAAAAAGACAGCTTTATTAGTCAAGTGATACAGCAAGAAGCCTTAGATTTATCTAAAGCCGCCGCTAATGCTAGCCAACATTTAGCCAGTCTTGGTTATCAAAATGTTTCTTATCAGCTTACGTTAAACGGTGTTTGTACGGACTGTGCACAACAGGAGCTGCAATGATACAAACACAGGCATTGAGCTATAGCTATAACCCAAGCAGCCAATTAAGTTTTCCAGACTTAGACTTACCGCAAGGAGGTATACTCTTATTAACCGGTCCTTCAGGAGGTGGAAAATCTACCTGGTTAGCAATGGCTGCGGGCTTAATATCTCCCCAATCGGGCACCATGACAGTTGCTGGGCAAGCCATGTCAGAATTAAACAATTTACAAGCCGACACATGGCGCGCTAAAAATATTGGTTTTTTACCGCAAAGTCTTCATTTAAGCCAAGCATTAACAGTAGAAAAAAACCTCGCTTTGGCTCAATGGGCGGCCGGCCAAAGTTATCAAGCTCAAGCTATTCAAGAATGCTTAAGTGCGCTTGGTATTGCAGAGTTAGCAAAGCGCTATCCCAATCAATTATCGGGCGGGCAAGCCCAAAGAGTCGCATTGGCAAGAGCAGTGTTGTTACAGCCTAAAGTCATATTAGCAGATGAACCCAGTGCCAGTTTAGATGATGAGTCTGCATATGCCGCTATTCATTTATTAGTCAAAACGGCTCAGCAACAGGCAGCCAGTTTGGTCATTGCCACCCATGATTCAAGGGTCGCCAGTTTTATTCAACAACAAAGCACAACAGAGCTAAAACTGTTTCAAATGGCCTTGCAAAAACTAAGCTCTCAGGAAATTGCCAATCCAAACATTAAAAAATATCAAGAGGCCAAAGCATGAATAGTTGGCGTTTAAGCTGGGCCTATTTGTGGGCAAAGCCATTGACTACCCTTCTCAATTTGGTGTTGCTCAGTTTGGCATTAGCCACCATGAGTTTTTTAATGCTGATGAATCATCAAATTAGCCAAGCTTTTGAAAAAGAAATAGCTGGAATTGATGTGGTGGTGGGGGCTAAAGGCAGTCCTATGCAATTGATTTTATCTGGAGTTTTTCAGATTGATGTTCCACCAGGAAATGTGCCCTTAAGTGCCGTACAAGAATTAAAAGCGCATCCTATGGTGGCAAGGGTGGTGCCCATTAGTTTAGGCGACAGTTACAGCTCTTATCGCATTGTAGGTAGTAACACAGACTATATGTCATTTTATGAGGCCGAGTTACGGGCAGGCCAAATTTGGGATGGCCCCATGCAGGCTGTGTTAGGTGCAAACGTAGCTCAAAAAATGGCTTTAAAAATAGGTGATGAATTTTTAGGTAGCCATGGTTTATCTGAAGGTGGGCATACCCATGAAAAGTCAATTTACCGAGTGGTTGGCATATTAAAACCCAAACAAGCCAGTATCGATAATTTGATTATCACTTCGCTAGAATCTGTCTGGAAAGTGCATGAAGATGAAATGGCAGTCGATGCAGAGGACCTTGAACTGCTAAAGCAAGAACGTGAAGTAACAATGGCATTGGTGCAGTATAAAACACCTATGGCAGCACTGAGTTTTCCAAGATTTGTTAATACCAAAACTCAAATGCAAGCGGCTGCTCCTGCGCTTGAAATTACTCGTTTATTAAGCATGTTAGGAGTGGGCACTGATGTGTTACAGGCCTTTGCTGGCATTTTATTATTAACAGCTTGTTTAAGTGTATTTATTGCCTTGTGGGGCTCATTAAAAGAAAGGCAACAAGATTTAGCCTTATTAAGAATGTTGGGCGCAAGCGCACCCAAAATGGCTTGGATTGTATTGTCTGAATCATTGGTATTGGCATTAGTGGCCAGTTTAATTGGTTTGTTATTGGGGCAGATCATGGTAGTAATGATTGCCAAAATGCTGGCGCTGGAGGGTAGTCTTTTATTGGCGGCATTTAATTGGCCAATAGAGTTATGGTCAATACCCATTATCGCCACTGTTATTGCTTTGGTGGCGGCCTGTGTACCCGCAATAAGTGTTTACCGAATGAATGTTTTATTAGTGTTACAAAAGAGGACTTAAATGAAAAAATGGATAAGCGGCCTATTAATTACCATTTCTATGTCAAGTATGGCGACCACTCCCGCCTTAGATGCGGAGGTGCAAGCCGACATTCAACAGCACAAAGCAATGGCTACAGCACACCAAGCCGCCGCTCTTTGTTTAGAGTCTGGTAAGAGTCATGAAGTGTGTCAAAAGCAATTACAAGCTGCCTGTAAAGGATTGGCAATTGGCAAGTATTGTGGCATGCGTCACGAGCATTAATCGCTTGGCTTTGAATGGTGAAAATGTATAAAAAATTATTCAATTAAAAGAGGTGCCAAAGGTTTACTAAAAGAGTGAAGCTCATTAAAATGGAGTTTGCTTCAAAGCAAATATCTATATGTTTTTCACTCTTTAGGAGCCTTGCGTGTCTCAAGTTATCCAACTTATTAATCAAGCATTTGAAAAGCGTGGACACGAAACTTACGGCGAGGGAGTGAGTCAAATAGAGCATGCCCTGCAATGCGCTTATTTTGCACAACGTGACGGCGCTTCTACGTCGCAAATTGTCGCAGCCTATTTACATGATATTGGTCATTTAGTTCATGACTTACCCGCTGATATCGCCGACCAAGGAATTGACACCCAGCATGAATCATTGGGATCGGTATGGTTGTCGCAATATTTTGGCCCCGATGTGACGGAGCCTATTTTGTTACATGTTGCAGCTAAGCGATATTTAGCAGCAGTTGAAAAAGGCTATTTAGACTTAATATCCGATGCCTCCATGTTGTCTTTAAAACTACAAGGTGGCCCCATGACAGCTGAAGAGGTAAAAGCTTTTGAGGCTCATCCTTATTTCCAACAAGCAATTGCTTTAAGGCGGTGGGATGAGGAGGGTAAAATTTTAGACTTTAAAGGTCCTACGCCTCAAGATTTTGAGCCATTGATGCAGGCTGTTTTAAAGTCTTAACCATTTCGTAATAAAAGCCCTTAACTTTATAACTGTTAAGGGCTTTTATCTTTGGTTTTTTGATGAGTGAGTCAGTAATAAATTGGGGCTCCAAACCACTAGATTTACTTAAACAAAAGTTAATACAAACTAATAACGGGCCACTTCTTTTCTTGTGCAATTAAAGCTAATTTTTCATCGGGGTTCACGGCAATTGCATGGTTCAC
>JALQUL010000046.1 GCA_023260735.1 Limnohabitans sp.
TTAGGCGACTATGTCACTGGTGGACTAGGCGCACAAGAGTATTGCAGTCTTCCTGAAGCGGCCATAAAAAGGGCCGGACTAGCTAAAGTCAATTTAGATATTGCCAGCATTAGCCAATGGCTAAATGTATTGGGTATGCCTGGTATGACGGGTTATTTTGGACTAATGGATATTGGTCAACCTAAAGCGGGTGAAACCTTAGTCGTTTCAGGTGCCTCTGGTGCAGTGGGGCAAACTGTGGGGCAAATGGCTAAAATTAAAGGGCTTAGAGTGGTGGGTATTGCAGGCGGTAAAGCCAAATGCGATTGGGTGGTAAATGAATTAAGTTTTGATGCCTGTATTGATTACAAGGAATCTGTCAATGCAGTAAAAGACGGTTTAAAAACCCACTGTCCGAATGGCGTTGATATCTATTTTGATAACGTGGGTGGTGAAATTTTAGACACTGTTTTAACCCGCATTAATCGTAATGCCAGAATTATTATTTGTGGTGCCATTAGCCAATATAACAATACTACTGCCGTGCAAGGACCAAAAAATTATTTAAGCCTTTTAGTCAATCGTGCACGTATGCAAGGCATGGTGGTGTTTGATTACGCAGACCGTTATTCAGAGGCTATTAACGAAATGGCTGGCTATTTAAAAGACGGTCGTATGCAGAGTAAAGAAGATGTAGTGGTCGGTTTAGAACAATTTCCTGACGCATTAAACCGCTTGTTTAACGGCGGAAATTTTGGCAAACTAGTACTACAAGTAAGTAGCGACTAAAGCCCATTGGCAACACATTATTTAAAGTTCAATGTGTTGCTTGGTTTTCGCTACATTAGCACTTGGGTATTAAAGGTAACAATTGAGCTCTTCCCATCCTAATGTCATCGCCAGATCCAACGGTTCTTCTTTGGATCAAGTAAACCATCATCCTTATAAAGGTATTTTTTTACTTTGTCTTGGTGTGTTTTTGTTTTCATTACAAGACCTTGTCATTAAAAAGGTAAGTGGCAACTATCCGCTTACCCAAGTACTTTTTATTCGCTCCTTGGTTTCGTTTCCAATTTTATTGTGGCTGGTGCATCGCGAAACAGGCATTCAGTCTATTTTGCAACGCAAAATTAGCCCGTTTGCTAAGCGTTCTATTATTTTATTTTTATCTTATTTAAGCTATTACATGGCTTTCCCTGCATTGCCCCTCGCCGATGCAGTGGCACTTTATTTTACGGTTCCTTTGTTTGTAACTGCTATTGCGGTTCCATGGTTGCATGAAAAAGCTCATCCCATGCTTTGGTGGGCAGTGGTATTAGGATTTGCGGGTGTGGTGGTCATGTTAAAACCTACTAGTGGTATTTTTGAGCCGGCTGCATTTTTATCTTTGTTTTCAGCTCTTACCTACGCAATCTCTATGATTATGGTGCGCCGAATGGGCAACACTGAAACCGCCTCGATGATTAGTTTTTATCAAAATATTTTCTTTTTTTTAGGTGCAACATTTTTTGCCTTATTATTTTATGGCATTGGATTTCAAGATGTACAACATCCTAGTTTAAAATTTTTAGTCAGACCATGGATTAATATTCCTTGGCAAGACTTATTATGGATTGCCTCCTGCGGAGTAATTGCCAGTGGTGGCACCATGTCTTTAACTGCAGCCTATCATATTGGCCCAGCAAGTAAAGTAGGCGCATTTGAATATTCTGGTGTTTTATGGGCCCCTATGTGGGGGTTTATTTTCTTTCATGAGATACCCGCTTTTACCACTATTGTAGGTGCCATTTTAATTGTAATTGCTGGCTTAATGGTGCTAAAACCCAGCGTAAATCATCCATCACACCCGTAAACCAATCATGACTAAAATCATTGTTCTAACTGATTTACATATGGTTCCAGAGGGTGGCCGCATTATTGGTCTTGACCCCTACACCCGTTTGCAAAAAGGCATACAGCATATTAATCGGCATCACCCAGATGCCGATTGTGTGATCATTACCGGTGACCTCACCCACAAAGGCGATCTTGAATCCTATACCAGGCTAAAAGCACTTTTAACTCCACTGGTTTGTCCTTATTATTTATTAATTGGTAATCACGATAGGCGAGAAAATTTTATTGAAGTTTTCCCTAATCAAGGAATGGATGAAAACGGTTTTATACAAAGCGCCATCACTTGCCAACAAGGGGTTTTATTGTTGCTCGATACTTTGTATGCACCACCCTACGAATTTCCAAAAAGCTATAGTGGTTTGCTTTGTGAAAAAAGAATGGCGTGGTTAAAAAATCAGCTAGAACAAGCAAAAGTTCAGCAACGAGATTGTTTTATTTTTATGCATCATCCGCCTCATGCTACTGGCTTTGTAGGCATGGATGCAATTGCTCTTAGCAATGCCAAGGAATTTTACAACTTGGTCTTGCAGTATCCACAGGTCAAACATATTACTGCCGGTCATGTGCACCGCACTATTAGTGGCAACCACAAAGGCATTAGCTATAGTGTGTTTAAAAGCACCTGCCATCAACAACCCCTTATTTTCAACGCCGATGACACCTCTTTGTCAGTAGATGAACCTGCTGCCTATGGTTTAATCATGCTAAGCCCTGACGCAGTGCAAGTACATACCGAAGATTTTGAAATTTCTGGAGTCAATCAAACGGTAGTGGGGAACGATGAAATTAATGGGCATTGATCTCCATATCAATTATTGACAGCCTCCTCACCCTTAACAATGGCTATGATGATGGCTATGACTTGCAGAATCGACCAACTCGCCTATTTCAATTTTGCACTCCTACCTACGAGCCATAACTTAGACAGAGAGGCTCCTTAAAGAATTGGTAATTGGTCTTATATTGTTTTTAAAACCTGTATAAAATAGCTTGCACTTAGGTTTCAATGGGTAATTAAACCTCTCTATATTCCCACTTCTATTTTTGTAGATTGCTTGAATTGTTATGACTTCACATCTTAAAATCGGTATTAGCGCTTGTTTTATGTATCCTGACCCTAATCGAGTCGCTTTTAACAAAAAAACTCTGCAATATGTAGAGCAATCGGTACCTCACTGGGTCATGTCGGGCGGAGCTCTACCTGTTATGATTATTAATCCAAGTGGTGACACCTTTCGTGGCCTCATTACGGTTAATGACTATGCCCAATGGTTAGACGGCTTGGTATTACATGGTGGTGCAGATGTCTGGCCAGGTAGCTACCAAGAAACGCCCTTAAAAGAGGCTTGGAATGGTGATAAACACCGTGATGAATATGAGATTGCTTTAGTCAAGGCATTTGTCGCTCAAGGTAAACCTGTATTTGGCATATGCCGTGGCATGCAACTTATTAATGTAGCCTTTGGTGGCACTTTATACCAAGACATTCCAAGCATGGTGAACACCGATCAAGAACATCGTCACAGCGATCGTTATGATCAAAACTTTCATCAACTTGAAATTGTAGAGGGCTCACGTTTAGATCAATTATTAGCAGGCCATCCTAAAGAAAAAATCAATAGTGTGCATCATCAAGCGGTTAAAGATTTGGCGCCCAACTTCACCATTGAAGCTCGTTGTCCTAATGATAAAATTGTAGAAGCGATTAGGCACACTGGCGATGCTTGGGTAGCAGGTGTGCAATGGCACCCAGAATTTCACAAGTCAGAATATGGCACTTTAAATGATGAACCCTTGTTAAAAGATTTTTTAGCAGCAGCAGAAAAACGTAAAAACGCATAATAAAAAAGCTACTTTTTAAAGTAGCTTTTTTTACTTTAAACAAAATCAACACTGACCCAAAAACTGGTGTCATTTAAGTTGGTAAGAATCCATCTACCGATAAATAACGCTCGCCAGTATCATAGTTAAAACCTAAGACCTTGGCATTAGCTGGTAGCTCGGGTAGTTTTTGGGCAATCGCAGCTAAGGTAGCCCCCGAAGAAATACCCACTAAGATTCCCTCTTGTTTGGCTGAACGACGACCATATTCTCTAGCCATTTCAGCATCGACTTGAATGACCCCATCTAATAAACTGGTATCTAAGTTTTTAGGAATAAAGCCCGCTCCAATACCTTGAATAGGATGGGGTGCCGGTGAGCCACCTGAAATAACTGGAGAAGCAGCAGGCTCTACTGCAAACACTTTTAATTGAGGCCATGCTGCCTTTAAAACCTTTGCAACTCCTGTTAAATGACCACCAGTACCAACACCCGTAATAATAGCATCTAAGCCCTCTGGAAAGGCTTTTAATATTTCTTGGGCGGTAGTTTTAACATGCACTGCAATATTGGCTGGATTTTCAAACTGCTGAGGAATCCAAGCACCTGGAGTTTTTTCGGCTAGTTCTTGCGCCCTAGCAATAGCGCCTTTCATGCCTTTTTCACGGGGGGTTAAATCAAATTGAGCGCCGTAGGCCAACATTAAACGCCTACGTTCTATAGACATAGAATCTGGCATCACTAAAATAAGTTGATAACCTTTTACTGCGGCTACCATAGCCAAACCAATACCTGTATTGCCAGAGGTAGGTTCAATAATAATTCCGCCCGGTTTTAAAGCACCGGAGGCTTCTGCGTCTTCAACCATAGACAAAGCAATTCGGTCTTTAATAGACCCCCCTGGATTGGCACGTTCTAGTTTGATCCAAACATTAGCCTGATCGCCAAACAAGCGATTGATGCGTACGTGAGGAGTATTACCAATGGTGTCAAGTATGGAAGCAAATTGCATAATGATCTTTGAATAAAATAGTGAACAAAATCGAGTTGCTGAAAATAAAATGAAACGTGCAGCAAGTAGTAACTATTTTGCATCAAAATGAATGACTTGACATCAATTAAATAGTATTTAACTAATAGCCAAAAGTGATTAAAGAAAAAAACCACTATTAAGATCAATACTTAACGATTGAATGAAAACTACTATGAGTAAGCCCCAAAATACATCTTCACATGTATTCTTATGAGGAAAATAAATCAATTGCTCACCAATCAATGACCTTATAAAAAGCTGGGTTAACCATTGAGCAGCATCTTGCCAACCTGATTGGTACTCATTAAAACGATTGAAAATGGCCCCCTACACTGTGCTTTTCACCATTATGATGGCAAAGTATCTCAAGATGATAAAAAGTTAAATTTATGAATAACAGCTCTCCAACATTTGCCAACCTCGCCGAATTTTTTGTACAGAACAATGTCACTGATATTGAATGTTTATTCCCTGATGTATCGGGTTATCCTAGAGGCAAACTCATGCCTGCAGCCTCTTTTGCAAAAGCCGCAGAAGTCAGAATTTGCCAAGCCATACCCATGCAAGCGGTAACTGGTGAATACTCTTACAACCCTATTTTTCCCGACTCCGACCCCGATGTCCGATTAGTGCCCGACCTAAGCACTTTAAGATTGAGCCCTTGGAGTCAATATCCCCGGGCAGTAGCGATTCACGACTGTATTGAAATGGACGGTACAGACTGTGTTTTTGCCCCTCGTAGCCTACTAAAAAGTATTTTAAAACAATACGACAATATGGGCTTAAACCCTGTGGTAGCGCCTGAAATTGAATTTTATTTGGTTAGTCCCAATGCCGACCCTAACCAAGCTTTAACGGCTCCCGCACAAAAAGCAGGCCGACCAGAAGTTGGGCAAAGCGCCTTTAGCATGAATGCACTCAACGAACTTGAGCATTTTTGGCATGACTTAAAACAGGCTTTACAAACCCTACAAATTAATGCAGATACTTGGATTCATGAAGTGGGAACCAGCCAGTTTGAAATTAATTTAATGCACGGCAATGCGCTCGACGTCGCCGACCAAGCCTTTTATTTTAAATATGCGGCTAAAGAAATTGCATTAAAACATAAGATGCAAGCTGTGTTTATGGCTAAACCTATTAGTGGCCAAGCAGGCAGCTCTATGCATTTACATCAAAGCATTGTTAATACCAGCACTGGCGCTAATATTTTTACTCAAGCCGATGGAGCTGAAGCGGCCGAACTAGGTTTTTATATTAGTGGCCTACAGCGTTACACCCCCGACCTCATGCTAATTTACGCACCTAATGTGAACTCTTACAGACGTTATGTGGAAGGTAGTCAAGCCCCTATTAATATGCAATGGGGATATGAAAACCGCACCACTGGAATTCGAATTCCACATAGTAGCCCAATCGCTAGGCGTGTTGAAAACCGCTTGGCAGGAGCAGATGCTAACCCTTATTTAGCTATTGCAGCTTCTTTAGCCGCTGGTCTTGCAGGCCTTCAAGAAAAAGTTCCAGCGACACAATCTGTCGGTACTAATGCTTATAACGAAAAACGTAGCCTAGCTAAAAGTCAAGTGGAAGCAATGGAAACCATGAAAAACAGCAATCATGCCAAACGTTTATTAGGCGATAGTTTTGTGCAGGGTTATTGCGCTGTTAAAGAGTTGGAATATGATCATTTTCAAAATGAGGTGTCTGCCTGGGAAAGGCGAATTTTATTAGCTCAAGTTTAAAAATTTATATTTAATTTTCATCAAAAAATGGTTTTTGGTGTCATTTATACCGTAAAGCTAAGCACCATTTTTTTAAACCCATTATTCATAGCGCAAGGCCTGTATGGGCAATAATTGCGAAGCTCTGCGAGCAGGATAAAAACCAAAAAACACCCCTACCAAGCCAGAAAAACCAGTAGCTAATAAAATCGAAGTTAGACTTAAACTAGCTTGCCAACCGGTAAAATAGGCCACCAAATAAGTGGCTACTGCGCCCAATAAAACACCAATTAATCCGCCTAACACACTTAGGGTCAAGGCCTCGATTAAAAACTGCGCCAATATATCTTTTGCTCTTGCCCCCACCGCCATTCTCAGTCCAATTTCTCGAGTGCGCTCTGTCACACTCACCAACATAATATTCATAATTCCAATGCCACCAATAATTAAACTAATACCAGCCACAGCAGCTAACAGCATGGTCATCACTTGGCTAGATTCCTCTTGGGCTTGCAAAATTTCAGTGAGGTTTCTAACGGTAAAAGGCTCATCCGAGCCTGGCTGAACTTTTAATCGTTGACGTAATAGTTCTTTAATATTTTGCTCGGTAACTTTCATATCTTCGCCCTCTCTTACCTTCACGCTAATTGAGGAGACTCGTTTAATTTTGCCAGCACTTGCGCCAGCCAAACGATTTCGATAAGACGATAGGGGTACTAAAACCACATCATCTTGATCTTGCCCCATAGAATTTTGTCCTTTTTTAGACAAAACACCAATTACTGTCATGGGTACTTTTTTAATCCGAATGACTTG
>JALQUL010000059.1 GCA_023260735.1 Limnohabitans sp.
ATGGTGCTGTCTTGTAAATGCGGCTTTAACCATTGTTTAACCCCTATATCTTTACGAGTATGGCCATTGCCTGCAATCAGTACTACGCCTTTAGGATTTTGCACCAAGGCTTGTTCTAGTGTGTAAGCCATCCAGACATCACGGGCAATTTGTGCTTTAGCCATTGGATTTAAAAACTGAGCTGGCATTTGCCCGCAATGCCCCTCATCAACAGCTTTTATTTGACCGTTTAAAATAGTTTCAGGTAATTCTGTTTCTAATTTTAATGCGTCAATTAGTGTCGTAGGAAGGCTGGCTTTAAAACCTTGCTTCATGACCGCAGAAGCATCTTGCCGCGATAAATTACCCGCCACAATCATTAATTTATATTGATAAGCCAATTCAATTAAGCCCTTGTATAAAGCCCAATCCCAATTTTTTTGGTTGAGTTTTTCTATAAAACAATTAGCATTTGAGCAATTATTAAAGGCTTCGGTAGCTAGCTTTTGTTGTTCTTTATCTAGTTGTTCTAAAACCAAGCTAGGTCGCCAACCTTGTTCTAGTGCTTGTTGAAGTAATTGCTGGCGTAATAAATGGCCTTGTGCATTGTCGTGTACTTCGCCCATTAACCAAATAGTGTGTTGCGCTAGCGGGGGGGCTAAACTTTGTGAGCCAGCACTTAAACACATTAGACTTAACATGAGGTAAAGCAATATGCTTTTTGGAAAGTGTAAAACGGGTTTCATTGAGTTAATAGTTTAGCAAAAAATGAATATTAAGCTTTTTGGTTGTAATGAAAATCAATGAGAAAAAACAGTCATTTTAAAACTGCTTTTACAATCGGTGTGCTTGATTATTCATTCAACTATGCATTTAGTTTTTTTAATCTATTGATACCATCAACAACAACACAAGCAAGCGCACTCATGAGCGGGATTGCTTGGAACTATTGGGTTGCTTTTTTATCCATAGTCAAATTTATGGGTGTTAAAATACTCCCAATAGGCAAGCCTAATCCGAATCGAATCATGTCTGTAGATCTTGAGTTGCGTTGTGATAAGTGGTAATTCCCTCCCATTAATTATTTCGCTTACTTTATATTAAAGGCCACTATGTTTTCTAGCCACCGAGATGAAAGTCAATCAGTAGCCTTGTATTGGGATTTCGAAAATTTGCATGCCAGCTTGGTAGAGGATAAGTTTGGCGAAGGTTTTTATAGTAAACCTGACGGTCGCTTTAAAGCGCAAGAACCACTAATAGACGCACAAGCTATAGTGGAATTAGCCGCCTCTTTTGGACCAATTGCTATTAATAGAGCCTACTGTAATTGGCAATATTTTGGACGATATCGAGATGCTTTATTACAAGGTGCTGTCGAATTAATTCAGTTGTTTTCTCCTGGCTCTAGTGCAAAAAATGGTGCCGATATTAAATTATGCTTAGATGCTATGGAGGACATCAGCCGATTTTCACATATTGGTACAGTGATTATTGTGGGGGGCGATAGTGACTTTATGCCCGTGTCACAAAAGATAAA
>JALQUL010000112.1 GCA_023260735.1 Limnohabitans sp.
TTTGATAATCAATTAAAGCAGTGTCAGGCTGTCCTAAATCCGACAATAATGCGGCTCGATTAAATAAAACATTAGCTAAAACATTGGCACTAATCATTTCTTGCTCTAATGCTCGGTCCAAATATAGCAATGCTTCTTTTGTCTTGCCTGATCTCACCATTAAAAACCCGAGTGCTCCACAAGCAATAGCTACCTGTTCTGAAACAATTGATGAAATAGATAAGGCGTACTCAAAATCGGTTTGTGCTCTGGAATCAGCTCCTACTTGTAAAAAAGCAGTACCTCTTGTATTTAAAATTCTGGGTTTAAATGCCTCAGGTAAATCAGGACTAGACAGCACCAATGACAAATCATCAATTTGTGCAGCCCAATCAGCCATATCGCCCAATAAAGTAGCCCTATTTAAATGTAACCGCCATAAAACATCAGTGGTAACGTTGCGAATGGCTATGCCAAGATTAAATTGTTCTAGTGCGTTACTGGCCTGTCCCATTTGCATTAGTAGCATGCCCAAATTGTTGTAGGCATTGGCTTTAATTGCGGGGTAATCGGTACTTTGTTGAATCACTGCAGTGTAATCAAGATAAGCATTTGAAAATAACCCCCTCGCTACATAAGTAGCACCTCTATTGGTGAGAGCCATTAACTTCAGCTCTAAATCTTGAACTCTAGGAATAAGATGGTCATAGTCAGACAAAGCGTCTTGCCAATCACCACCTGTTGCATAAATAATGGCCCTATCAAATATTGATTTATGGCGTTGTGTAATATTAACAACAGGCGTTTTGATAATTGCCGTAAGTCTAGCAATTTCTTTATTACTTTGATTACGCCTTTGCCTAAAAGCTGCTAAGTTGTGTACCGATTTGGCTTTTTCATCTGCATCGTCAGGTAACGCATCAATACAAGCCAATAAATCTTGTATGGCCAACTCATAGTGTTCAAGCTTGCCATAAGTGGTGGCTCTAGCAAAAAGTGTAGTGGCACGTTTATCCCAATCGGGTCCAGTTATGTAAAGAGCATGAGAAAAATCATCTATGGCTTTTTCTCGGTCACCTTGTGCGGCGTAAATAACAGCCCGGTTAAAAATAGCTTTTGCTTTTTGTTCAGTCGTGATGATTTTTTGTTCTAGTACTTGACTAAAAATTTGTACGGCTTCGCCAAGGTGTCCTTGCTTTCCAGCCATAACACCTTGATTAATCATTACTCCGGCATCAATTGCCTGTTCCTCTGCCGACATTAATCACTCCTAAAAGAACTCACAATTAAATCATTGTATTTACAGACTTATTGCTCTTATTCTATAAATTTCATTTGGTAAATAACAATTTATTCTGAATTTTTGACTTGATAATTCAATTTTTCAAAGTCAACCGTATTGTAGAGACCAGTCTTTTGATTTTGAGAAATACTTCTTGCACAGTGAAAAATTCATTTCAACTATTATGACTAAATTCCTTGCAAATTACTCACTTTTCTAACTTTTGCGCTATTTAAACCATGAAAAATTTTCTACTCGAATTTAAATCTTTTGCCACCAAAGGAAATGCGATTGATTTAGCGATTGGTGTCATGATTGGCGCAGCATTTGGAAAAATTATTGACTCACTGGTTGCCGATTTATTTTTACCTGTTATTAGTTTTATTACAGGAGGACAAATTAACTATGCCAATTCGTTGATTGCTTTAAGTCCCGTCCCAGAGGGCATACCTATGCCCTTAAAAAGCAGGGGTTAATGTATTCGCTTGGGGTAATTTTGTGTCTATTGTCCTTCACTTTGTTATTTTGGCATTTATTATATTTGTCATGATGAAATGGCTTACCTCGTTAAAACAAGCCGAC
>JALQUL010000143.1 GCA_023260735.1 Limnohabitans sp.
TTGAAAAAAGAATTAATGAATTCAATGAAAAGCCCAGAAAACGTTTTGTAGGTCCGTCAACTGTTGGTACAGCTCATGCTTTTTATTACCAAAATTTTAAAAATAAAGTGGAGTCATTAGGTACTAAAAATTTTCCAAGCGTCAATGGAAAAAAACTATATGGTGAACTCACTCTCATGATTAGTATTGATAAGTTTGGTCAGGTGAGTGAGTTAGATATATTGGAGTCAACTGGTGATATGGGGTTTGACAGAATGGCAATGGCGATTGTGCGTAAAGGAGCACCATACGGACAATTTACAGAATTGATGCTTAAAAAGTTTCAGGTGTTAGTGGTGGTTTCTCGGTTTCGTTTTACCAAAGATGAAGGCCTACAAACTACTGTTGTGGCTCAATAAAATAAAAATTTAATTTATGGATTATTACGGCGTTATTGGCAATCCTGTCGCTCATAGCAAATCCCCATTTATTCATGAAAGATTTGCACAATTAACTCAACAAGAATTAATTTATGAAAAAATAGAGTGCCCAATTGGACAATTCAAGGAAAAAATTGAATATCTTCAATCGACCTATCGACCTGCCTTGTTCAATAGCCTTAATCAAAATGCTAGTCTATTCAAGGGTTGTAATGTCACGATTCCATTTAAGCAAGATGCTTTTAATTTAGCTACTAAGCATAGCCCCAGAGCATTATTGGCACAAGCTTGCAACACCTTAAAGTTTGAAGAGGGTCACATCATCGCTGACAATACCGATGGTCTAGGCTTGATTCGAGATATTGAAATCAACGCGAAATTTCCTATTAAAGGGAAAAAGGTGTTGCTGTTAGGTGCGGGTGGTGCTGCTGCTGGCGCATTAGGCCCTCTGATTGAGGCCATGCCATTACAAATTACGATTGCGAATCGAACTGTCGCTAAAGCCGAGCATTTGTGTATGACACACACACCATTAGCTAAGTTACACCAAGTTCAACTGCTGGCAAGCTCTATTAATGCAGTTGGTGATGCCTATGACTTATTAATTAATGCGACAGCGAGTAGTTTGGCAGGTGTGCAAGTGCCCGTTAATGATAGCGTTTTGTCGCCACAAGCATTAGGTTATGACATGATGTATGGACCTAATGCCCAAGCTTTTTTAGAGTGGGTAGAGTTACATGGTGGCATTGCTCGAGACGGCTTAGGAATGCTGGTCGAGCAAGCCGCAGAAGCATTTTATATTTGGCGTGGCGTGAGGCCAGATTCGGCTAGAGTCTTACAAGAAATGCGTCAAAAGGTCTAAGGTATATGAAAAAAAATAGTGTCATTTCTTTTTTTGCTTTTGTGCTGGTCGGTGGCTTAGCCTTACAGTTATTTTTTATTTTAAAAATAGCCTTAATGGTAGTGATTGATCCACAGTCAAGTGCTTTTCAGCGCTCCGAAGCCTATCGAATCACGGCTGAAAACACCGGTAGTGAGTGGCGTCAAAAATGGTTGGAGTATGATGCCATCTCAGTCCATATAAAGCGAGCCGTAATTGCCAGTGAAGATGATGAGTTTGCCACCCATGATGGTGTTCAGTGGGATGCAATTACTTCTGCTTGGGAGCGTAATGCAAAAGCCAAAGAAAAAGCTGAGCGAAGAGCCGCTAAAGTGAAAAATCCAGAGAGTGTGCCCCAACCTAAAATTTTTGGCGGCTCAACGATTACTCAACAATTAGCAAAAAATCTATTTTTATCTGGGGAACGTCATTTATTTCGTAAGGCACAAGAGCTTGTGTTAACAGTGGTATTAGAGTTATTTTTATCTAAAAAGCGTATTTTAGAAATTTATCTTAATAATGTGGAGTGGGGTGAGGGCATCTTTGGTGTAGAAGCTGCTTCTCAAACTTATTTTAAGAAAAGTGCCACTAATTTAACTCCGGCAGAAGCAGCTCGATTAGCAGTTATGTTGCCACGTCCAAAATACTTTGAAAAAAATAGAGGCTCCTCTTATTTAGTTTCTCGGACATCTACTATTTTGGCTCGTATGCCAGATGCACAATTACCCCAATAAGCAGTAAAACTTTAGGGCAAGTTGCTGCCAAGAGCGTACTAGATTGGACTACTAGGTAGGTTTTAAGACTTATAAGCACAATCATTGTTATAGCTGAAAAAATCAACTTTTGAGACGATCCTAGTCCGTGCCATATGCACTTTTAAGCATCTTGCATTAGTTAACTCCAAACAGGAGTTCGACTGAGTGCAGGTTTTCTAAGCTTAACTATTTTATTAAGCGTATAAAGAGTTATGCTCTATGATGTTTTTGCGTAAGGCTTCTTCTATGAATAATCAAAGGTGTTAATCTTGGCTAAGTTAGTTTCCTGGATATTACTATTCTTTGTACGTTTATTAACGGGTACACAAGGCCGTTGGTATGGTTGCCCACCAAAATCAAATCAAAGAATTTATTTTGCCAACCATCAAAGTCACGCTGATATTGTTTTAATTTGGGGTGCTTTGCCTAAATCATTGCAAAAAATAACGCGTGCAATTGCTGCTAAAGATTATTGGACCTCAAGTCCATTTAAGCAATGGTTAACGACCAATGTATTTAACGCAGTTTATGTTGATAGGGCCAGAGTAGGAGATCAAGACCCATTAGAGCCTTTAATTGAGGCATTAAACCAAGGTGATTCGATCATTATTTTTCCAGAAGGTACGCGTGGCTTCGAAGAAGAGCCTCAGATATTTAAAGCCGGATTATTTAATTTAGCAAGGCAATTTCCTGAGGTAGAAGTAATTCCAGTTTGGATTAATAATGTACATAGAGTAATGCCAAAAGGTGAAGTGCTGCCTGTACCAATTTTATGCTCAGTGACATTTGGTGCACCTTGCCAATTACTACCAAATGAATCGAGGGCTGATTACTTAACTAGGGCAAGAGCTGAATTAATACAATTGAAAAATGTGTAAATAAAATGAATCAATATTTAAAAAGTTTTTCTACTGAAGCTCAAATTAATATTTTATTTGCCTTACTTTTTGGTTTTTTAACAATTTTAACCTTAGTATTGTTATATATTGATTATAGAAAAGAGTATAAAAATAAAAATAACTTATTTTTTATTCCTAATACGTTTTGGCCATTAATTCGGCAAAGTTGGGTAATGGCTATTATGTTTTGGTTAAGCTGGATTTTAGGCCATATTGGCGCCACTATTTTATTTGGTTTAGTTAGTTTTATCGTATTAAGAGAGTTTATCTCTGCATCCTCTACACACAGAGGCGATCATTATTCATTATTTATAACTTTCTTTTTAATTTGCCCTCTGCAGTTTTGGTTATCTTATGCAAAATATTTTAATTTTTTTAGTATTCTAATTCCAGTATATGTTTTTTTTACCTTACCTGTAGTAAGTGCATTTTCTAATAATAAAATTAAATTTCTTGAGAGAAATTCACAAATACAATGGGGAATAATGGTTTGTGTTTATGGTTTAAGCCATGTTCCTGCAATCTATATGTTGAACTTTCCAAATTATCAGAATAAAAATGCGTTCTTGGTATTTTTCTTAATAGCCACGGTTCAATCTGCTTTAATATTTCAATTTATTTATAAAAAATATTTATATAGAATCAATAGATTAGAAAATACTTTATATTCAAGAATGCGACCAGGTTTATTTTCGGTTTTAACGTGTGCTATTGGTTGTGGGCTAATGGCAGGTCTTACACCTTTTAAACCGGGGCAAGCCTTTGCGATTGGTTTAGTAACAGCCGTTTTATCCCTATTAGGTCAGTTCCTTATTAAAATTATTCAATCTCAAAATGGACTTCCTCAGTGGCAAGGTAGCGTAACCGCTACTACTGGAACTACTGGTTATTTCACAAAATTAGGTGCTTTGTGTTTTGCTGCACCTTTATTTTTTCATTCAGTACGTTGGTATTTTGATCTCACTATTTAAGAACTGGATTCTTGATTTTAACAAGGAGGTTCACTAAGTTGGTGATTGACTAGCCTTCATTCATAAGGCTTTTTTTATAAAGATTTAATATGCGAATTTTAGGAGTTGATCCTGGTTTAAGAGTGACAGGTTTTGGACTTATTGATAGACACGGGAGTAAACTTCAATACGTTGCAAGTGGGACGATTAAAACAAGTCTAGAATCGGTTGGTGACCTGCCTAGTCGTTTAAAAGTATTGCATGAAGGCGTAAGGCAGGTAATAGATACTTATGAGCCTGATGTGGCGAGTATTGAAATTATTTTTGTGAATACCAATCCGCAATCTACCTTGTTATTAGGTCAAGCTAGGGGAGCCTGTATTACAGGCTTAGTGACCAAAGATTTACCAGTATTTGAGTACACTGCTTTGCAATTAAAAAAATCAGTAGTGGGTTATGGCCGAGCAAGTAAAACACAAATTCAAGAAATGGTGAAAAGGCTATTAAACCTACCAACATTACCAGGTCCTGATGCGGCCGATGCGCTGGGAGTAGCTATTACTCATGCGCATTCTATGCATGTGAATAAAATGCTTCAAGATCAAGCAAGGGTGTAATAGACAAAACTAAATTATGACTATAACTACTGCGCTTCAATAAGGGCTATTGCCGTGTAGGTGAGTTACCAACTATTAGGGATTTGTGAGTAACCAATAGGTGCATCTTTTATATTTTTAAAACTCACAATTTCATAACTGTCTTTGCATTTTATTAACTCTCGAATAAGCTCATTGTTGAGTGCGTGGCCAGATTTAAATGCAGTATAGGCACCCAAAATAGGTTTACCTACAATTTGTAAGTCACCCATAGCATCTAAAATTTTATGCTTGGCAAATTCGTCTTCGTAGCGCAATCCATCAGCATTAATAATTCTGTATTCATCAAGAACGATGGCATTATCAAGACCACCCCCTAGGGCTAAGCCATTTTTTCGCATGAGCTCTACATCTTTCGTAAAGCCAAAAGTACGAGCCCTAGAAATATCTCTAATATATTGATTCTTACTTAAATCAAACTCAATTTTTTGTGAGGTAGCATCTACAGCAGGATGAGAGAAGTCAATTTCAAAAGTGAGTTTATAGCCATGATAAGGCTCTAGCCTTGCCCATTTTAAATTATCTCCAGAACCATATGAAACTTCGATAGTTTTGGTTACCTTAATAAATTCTTTTGGTGAGTTTTGAATGCAAATGCCAGCACTTTGTAGTAAGAAGACGAATGATGATGCCGATCCATCTAATATTGGTAGTTCTTCGGAGTTGACTTCAATGTACATATTGTCAATTCCAAGACCAGCACAAGCCGACATGAGGTGTTCAATAGTTTGAACTTTAGCACCATTATGGCTAATGGTGGATGCCATACGAGTATCGGTTACTGCTGTGGCCGATACAGGAATATCGATAGGAGTGTTAAAGTCCACCCTTCGAAAAACAATACCTGTTCCGATAGTCGCAGGCTTTAGGGTAATTTCAACTCTTTGACCACTGTGTAAACCAACGCCCACGGCTTTGGTTACACTTTGAATAGTTCTTTGTGCCAGCATATTATTTGTGATACATCAACAATACATCAACACAAGGACCCTATATGTGTCCTTGGTTGAGCTTAGTCAGCTTGTTTACGTAAGTAAGCAGGAATGTCCATTTCGTCAATACCTTTGGTAGTCATGGCATTGACTTGGGCAACCGCATGTGTTCTATCAGGGTGTTTTGTCATGAGCGAACCTGCCGCACTTCGTGTACTTGGTGGTGGTGGTTGGTAAGTGCCCATCGAACCGCTAATTGAGCTGTTAATTGTACTAGTATTTGAATTAACATGGTGAGAGAAAGGACTTGGGCGATAAGAAACGTTGGCGTTATCAGTCCCAGTCATCAAGCCGTTAGTGTGAGTAATAACGGGAGGCACAGTGACATTGTTGATGTTAATGGCTTGGTTATTGGATCTAGTTTGTGATTTACCCAAACCAGTTGCCATTACAGTAATACGAATTTCGTCACCTAATGAATCATCGTATGTTGTACCGTAAATTACATGAGCGTCTTCAGCTGCAAATTGGCGCACGGTGTTCATTGCATTGCGAGATTCTGATAGCTTTAAAGTGGCTTCAGATGCTGTAATCAATAACAAGATACCTTTAGCATTGGTGAGGTCTACGCCCTCTAATAAAGGACAAGCAATAGCTTGTTGGGCAGCGATTCGTGCGCGATCAGGGCCTGATGCACTAGCTGTTCCCATCATAGCCATGCCTGGCTCGCTCATTACAGTTTTAACGTCTTCGAAGTCAGCATTGACTTTACCAGGAACGTTAATTACTTCAGCAATACCGCCCACTGCATTTTTTAAAACATCATTGCCGTATGCAAATGCTTCTTCTTGGCCTACATCGTCACCTAGTACTTCGAGAAGTTTGTCATTTAAGACGACAATCATAGAGTCAACATTGAGGGCTAATTCTGCTAAACCAGCCTCAGCGTAGCGGGTGCAACGAGCACCTTCAAACTCAAAAGGTTTGGTAACTACGCCAACGGTCAGAATATCCATTTCGCGGGCAATACGAGCGACTACAGGCGCTGCACCAGTACCTGTGCCACCACCCATACCAGCCGTAATAAAAAGCATGTGAGCGCCCGCAATAGCTTCACGAATGTGTTCTGCTGCTTGCTCAGCCGCTTCACGACCTTTTTCAGGCATATTACCAGCGCCTAAGCCGCTTGTTCCTAGCTGAACAATTTTTTGGGCAGAGCTATTTTGTAGAGCTTGCGCATCTGTGTTAGCACAAATAAATTCCACACCTTTTACATGGTTAGCAATCATATGCTCTACTGCATTTCCACCACCGCCGCCCACGCCAATTACTTTGATGCGTGTGCCTGCAGTGAATTCTGAATTCTCACTCATGCCAATAGGCATATCGATATGACTATCAAATTGAGGATTGCTTTGCATGATACGTCCTTTGATGTGTACTTTAATGTTAATTCCGTTTTTTCAAAAGTCAAATAATCTTTTGAAAATAAATGTGTCAGCTAACTGTTAAAACGCTAATAGTGAGCCGTTAAAAATTTTTCATAAACCAGTCTTTGGCTTGACCAAAAATGGTCTGAACAGAACCACTTTTTTGTGCAACCCTAATGCCGCGTAAATTCGCTAACCTTGCTTCTTCTAATAGTCCCATTACAGTAGCGCAGTGAGGTTGTGCAACCATATCACTTAGTGCTCCGTGATAACGTGGAACTCCACGTCTTACAGGTTTAAGGAAAATATCTTCCGCTAATTCAATTATTCCAGGCATTAAGGCAGTTCCGCCAGTTATAACAATACCCGACGATATTAACTCTTCATAACCCGTTTCGCGAATAATTTGTTGAACTAATGTGAAAATTTCCTCAACTCTTGGTTCTATTACACCTGCCAATGCTTGTCTGCTTAACAACCTAGGAGCTCTATCACCTAAACCTGGCACTTCGATTTGTGCTTCAGGGTCAGTTAAGAGCTGTTTTGCCCAACCATTTTCGATTTTGATTTCCTCAGCATCTTTGGTCGGCGTTCTTAAGGCCATTGCAATATCGCTGGTAATTAAATCACCCGCAATTGGTATTACTGCAGTTTGGCGTAGCGCCCCTCCAGTATACATTGCAATATCAGTTGTGCCAGCCCCAATATCCACTAAAACAACACCTAAATCTTTTTCATCTTCAGTTAATACCGATAAGCTTGAGGCGATTGGGTTTAAAAGTAAGTGTTCTACCTCTAAGCCACAGCGTCTTACACACTTTAAAATATTTTCTGCTGCTGTTTTGGCTCCCGTCACAATGTGAACTTTTGCCTCAAGCCTTACTCCACTCATGCCAATAGGATCTTTTACATCTTGACCATCAATGATAAATTCTTGTGACTCCACCAACAAGACATGTTGATCATTGACTGTGCTAACAGCAGTAGCTGATTCCATAACACGACTCACATCGCCAGGGCCCACTTCACGATCTTTTATGGCAACAATTCCTTTGGAGTTAATTCCCTTTACATGACTACCAGTAATGCCTGTGTAAACCCTTGTGATTTTACAATCAGCCATAAACTCTGCTTCTTTCAAAGCTTTTTGTATACTTTGAACGGTAGCTTCAATATTGACAACTGCTCCGCGCTTTAAGCCGTTGCTAGGGGCAAATCCTAGTCCAGCTATTTTTAATTCGCCATTGCTTAATACTTCGCCCACCACCACAGAAATTTTGGCAGTTCCAATGTCAAGTCCAACTACCAAATCCTTCATTTCTTTTGCCATTTTTACTCCAATTATTCAGCTTTTGCACTTGCTTTAGCTGGTGCAAAATCAGTGGTAACACCTTTTAGGCGTATCGCATATCCGTCTTTATGTCTTAAATCCGCAAACTCCAAATTTGTTAATGATTTTGCTAATCGATCATTGACATCAGGAAGTGTTCTTAGAAAGTCATTTGTTCGTTGAGTTACGCTAGCTTCGTCTCCACTGCCTAGTTGTAAAATCGCTCCGTTATCAAGTTGAGCAATCCATGTTGCACGGTGACTCATTTTTAATCCAGATAGTGAGAGTTTAAAAGGTAACAGGGTGTTAGTGAGTGCTTTGTACATACTTAACACTTCTTTTGCTCTGTCATCGCTACCATAAAGTGTCACTAAAACATCATTTTCCACTTCACCTCTGTTAGCTTCAAAAATTTCACCGAAATTATTGACCATTCTGGAGTCAGGTTCATCACCCCATAAGGCCACTGCTTTATGCTCTTGTATTTTGACAGTCAATTTATTGGGAAAACTTCTTTGAACTAAGGCTTGTCTTACCCATGGTTTAGATTCAATTGCGTCTTTAAGTTCGTCTAGGTTGACTGTAAAAATTCCATCAGATATTTTATTGGCAACAGCTGAACGTATGCTGAGGGTTGAAACTTTTACAGTATCTCCTTGTAAAACAATTTCTTTGATGGTAAATATTGGCAAACGAATAAATAACAAGACTAAGGTTGAAAAAACGATCACGAAAAAAACCAACACCAACAAGTTGGCGGTGTAGTTCATGATTTTTGCCTCTAGAGGCATATGATAGACATGACGCATGTTTTATTTGCGAGTAGCTTTAGTCGAGGCAGCAGCTTTTTTGTAATCTAAAGAGGCTTCAGATATAAGTTGTAGGCATAAATCTTCATAACTAATGCCCGTCGCTTTGGCGGCCATAGGTACTAATGAGTGGCTCGTCATACCTGGCGAAGTATTGAGTTCAAGTAAATAAGGTTGTCGAGTAATGCCATTAATCATGACATCAATACGCCCCCAACCTCGGCTACCTAAAATTTTATAGGCCTTAAGTACCCACTCTTTGATAATTGTTTCTTCCGACTCTGGTAAACCACTTGGTACATGGTATTGAGTTTCATCGCTAATATACTTGGCATCAAAATTGTAATCACCTGCAGGAGCCACAATTCGAATGGGCGGTAATGCGATGGCCTGATCACCTGTGCCTAAAATTGGGCAGGTGATCTCATCACCTGCAATAAATTGCTCGCACAATATATCGCTGTCAAGATTACCCGCTTGATGAATAGCGTCTAATACTGCTTGTTTGCTCAAGGCTTTAGTAACACCAAGAGATGAGCCTTCACGAGCGGGTTTGACGATCATGGGTAACCCCAGCGTCTCCACAATAGTATCAATTTTTGACTCATCAAACTTTGCATATTCAATACTGATATGTAAAGGTGTTGGTATCCCCTCGGTAATCCAAACTCTTTTTGTCATGAGTTTGTCAATTGCAATCGCCGATGTCATCACACCTGAGCCGGTATAGGGAATACCCATTAATTCTAGAGCCCCTTGGACTGTACCATCTTCACCAAATCGGCCATGAAGGGCAATAAAGCAGCGATCAAAGTTTTCTAGTTTTAATTGATACAAATCTTTTTCGGAAGGATCAAAAGCATGGGCATCGACTCCTTTGGCTTTTAATGCATTGAGTACGCCCGTACCAGACATAATTGAGACAGGACGCTCACCAGAGCGTCCCCCCATTAACACGGCCACTTTACCTAATTTTTTAATTTGTTCTTGGTTCATTGGAAGCCTCTTAAGCTTTATTTTGGAATAGTTCGGTTACTTGTGCTGGTACACCGCCCATTGAGCCAGCTCCCATACAAATAACAATGTCACCCGCCTTGGCGTGGTTAAAAATATTTTGAGGTATTTCAGTAATTTCGTCTACAAATATTGGATCTACAAGTCCAGCTACTCTGAGGGCTCTTACTAAGGCTCTACCATCAGCAGCAACTATCGGTGTTTCACCCGCTGAATAAACTTCACTTACCAAAACTACGTCTGCTTGGCTTAATACTTTGACAAAGTCTTCAAAGCAGTCACGTGTTCTGGTATAACGATGAGGTTGAAATGCCAGCACAATTCTTTGATTCGGAAAAGCACCTCTGGCAGCGGCTAAAGTGGCTGCCATTTCAACCGGATGATGGCCATAGTCATCAATGAGACGGAAAGTGCCGCCTTCTTTGGCTGGAATATCACCATAGCTTTGAAAACGTCGACCGACTCCTTTGAACTCTGCAAGAGCATCAATAATTGCTTGATCAGGAACTTCAATTTCAGTGGCAACCGCAATGGCAGCTAACGCGTTTAACACATTATGTTTACCTGGGAGATTCAAAGTAATATTGAGATCAGGCATTTCGGTGTCGTTCGATCTTTGAACTGTAAACAACATTTGACCATTTTTAGCTTCTACGTTAATGGCCCTCACTTGTGCCGACTCATTCATGCCGTAAGTGGTAATGGGCCTAGCTAAAGAGCTCATAATGGATTCAACATGTATATCATCTGAACATAAAACAGCCGTGCCATAAAAAGGCATACGATGTAGAAAATCGATAAAGGCTGTTTTTAACTTATTGAAGTCATGCTCATAAGTTTCCATATGATCAGCATCAATATTAGTGACTACTGCAATTGCGGGTAATAAGTTAAGAAAGGAAGCATCTGACTCGTCAGCTTCCACTACTATAAAATCACCTTTGCCTAATTGAGCATTGCTACCTGCACTATTGAGCCTACCACCAATCACAAAGGTAGGGTCTAATCCTGCTTTGGCTAAAATACTTGCCACTAGACTGGTAGTGGTAGTTTTGCCATGGGTACCTGCAATCGCAATTCCTGTTTTCATACGCATGAGTTCTGCCAGCATCACTGCACGAGGAACTACTGGAATATGCTTTTGTTTAGCGGCTAAAATTTCTGGATTGTCAGCCTTGACTGCCGTAGAGGTAACCACTGCATCAACATCTTTGAGGTTGTTTTCTGAGTGCCCAACAAAAGTTTGAATACCCAGTGAGTTGAGGCGTTTTAAAGTTGCACTATCTGCAATATCAGAACCCGATACAGTGTAGTTAAGAGTGTGTAAAACCTCTGCAATACCGCTCATGCCCGAGCCGCCAATGCCAATAAAGTGTATGTGTTGAATTGCGTGTTTCATGTTTTAAATAGTTTGAGCCTTATTGGCAATTATTTGAGCTGCTTTAATTTGTCTTTGTTGGTAGGCATTCTCTGCCATGATTAATAAGTCATTACGTTGCATATTTTGAATCAACTCAGCCAATTTTTCAGGAGTTAATTGATTTTGCGGCAATAAAAGTGCCGCTTGATGTTGAACTAAATACTGAGCATTAACGGTTTGATGGTCATCGACTGCATGTGGAAAAGGCACAAAAATAGCCGCAGCACCAATGGCAGCAATTTCAGTGACTGTACTTGCCCCTGCACGGCAAATAATTAAATCAGCATCGGCAAATGCTTGAGCAGTATTTTCGATAAATGCAGTGGTTTGTGCTGCTACCCCTAATTGTTCATAAAGTTGACTAAGTGTCTGCAGATTTTTAGCCCCCGCTTGATGCAGTACGGTGGGCCGATTCGCACCCTCAATTAAAGCCAAAGCCTTTGGTACATTTTCATTAAGGGCTTGAGCACCTAAACTTCCGCCTACCACTAAAATTTTGAGTGGTCCTTGGCGATTGGTAAATCGAAGTGCAGGAGCAGCTTGTTCAGTAAAAATTTGTCTTAATGGATTACCTACCCACTGAGCATTAGGCAGTGCATTTGGAAAAGCGCTAAAGACCTGTTTAGCCCATTTAGATAAAAGTTTATTGGCCATTCCCGCGACCGAGTTTTGTTCGTGTAGCCAGACTGGAGTTTTTAAGAATAATGCTACTAGGGCGGCAGGAACCGTAATATAACCACCAAAACCAATGATTAAATCTGGTTTTACCCTGCGCAATACTCGATAGGCTTGAGCACAAGCTTTCAGTAGTCTAAAAGGGGCTGTTATTGTCTCTTTCCAGCTCTTACCCCTTACACCAGAAAATTCAACTGATTCAAATGCAAAGGGCTGGTCAGCTAGAATTTTAGCTTCCATGTGATGTGGTGAACCTAACCAGTGTACATCCCAGTTATTTTTATGAAGTTCATGGGCAAGTGCTAAGCCTGGGAAAATATGGCCACCAGTGCCACCCGCCATCACGATGGCGGTTTTTTGACTGAGATGATTACTCATGGTGTTTTTCCTCGCATGAGAAGGCGATTTTCATAATCAATCCGAGCAACCACTGTCATGGCAATTACATTCATAATAATTGCCGAACCGCCATAACTCATGAGAGGTAAGGTCAGTCCTTTTGTAGGCAAAGCACCCAAATTAACACCAATATTAATAAAAGATTGAAAACCAATCCAAACAGCAATACCTTGGGCCACAAATCCAGAAAAAATTCTTTCGAGGGCAATGGCTTGTCGGCCTATTTTCATAATTCTTCGAGTTAACCAAAAAAACAAACTGATCACAATAATAACGCCTATTAATCCAAACTCTTCACCAATTACCGCAAACATAAAGTCAGTGTGAGGCTCGGGTAGCCAATGGAGTTTTTCAATGCTTCCACCCAGACCCACACCAAAAAACTCACCGCGACCTAAAGCGATTAGGGAATGAGAAAGCTGATAACCTTTATCCAAAACATGGTTGACATCCCATGGATCTAAATAAGCAAAAATTCGGTCACGACGCCATGGACTAAAATAAATAACAGCACTAAAAGCAATTATAAAAAAACCAGAAATAATACCGAACATGGTAAGGCTAACACCGCCTAAAAATAAAATACCCATGGCAATCACGGTGATTACCATAAATGCACCCATATCGGGCTCAGTTAATAACAAACCACCCATAACAGCAACAGCGAGTCCCATAGGACCAACTGTTTTAAGCAGGCCTTCTTGACTTGCAAGTTTTCTCACCATAAAACCAGCAGCATATACAATCAGCGTAAACTTGGTGAGCTCAGAGGGTTGAAAATTTAATGGACCTAATGCAATCCAACGACGTGCACCATTAATTTCTTTGCCTGTAAAAGGTAATAATACTAAGACGAGTAAGACTAGGCTAGTGGCAAATAAAAGGGGTGCATTTTTTTCCCAAATTTCTGTGGGAACTTGTGATACCAATACACATGCTACGGCCGCAACCGCCATGGCCACAATGTGGCGGATTAAATAATGGTAGACCGAGTAGTTGGCAAACCTTGGATTGTCGGGCATTGCAATAGTGGTCGAATACACCATTAACAAACCCCAAGATAACAATAAAACGACGACAAAAATAAAAGGTTGATCTAGCCAAGAACGATCAGTGTAAGGGTTTTTACTCGCCTCTACCGCAGCATCGTGAGCTTTTAAATTAGATTCTTGATTGGTTTTTTGGGTTCCCGTAATCCGTTGAAGCCAAATATTCGCGGCATTAAGCATAGTCGCTCCCAGAAGTCTGATTTTCTAAATCTTGAACCGCTTGAATAAAGACTTCTGCCCGGTGGGCATAATTTTTAAACATATCTAGGCTTGCACAAGCGGGTGACAATAAAACCGCATCACCAGCACAGGCATGTTGGGCAGCAGTCTGAACCGCTTGAGCGAGATTGTTAGCTTCTAAAACAGGGTAATTGGCATGGGCTAATACTTGGCCTATAGTGGGGCCGTCTTTACCAATCAAAACTACTGCCCGCGCATATTTTGCTAAAGGCTGAATGAGAGGTGAAAAATCTTGCCCCTTACCATCGCCACCTAAAATCATGATTAATTTTCGGTCGGGCCCAAGTCCTTCAATGGCCGCAACAGTAGCCCC
>JALQUL010000164.1 GCA_023260735.1 Limnohabitans sp.
GTAGGCCGTTATGCAGAAGATTTACCGGCTAGTTTTGGAAAAGATTGGGATAAAATAATTAACGATGGTATTGGTGACGGTAAAACAGAAACAGTAAAAGCATATGCCGAAAAAAGGCGCTTAAAACATTTAACTTGTGTAGCTGGATATCTAGGAAAAACTTTAATGCCAGTCCGGAAAACTGATGAAAAAGGGCATTTGTCAGCAACGGTGGAAAAACTAGAGGTATTGCCCCTATACCAATATATTGTGCGTATTGCGCCACCAGAGGGTAGTTTTATGTATCGTATTTCAGTTCAAAATCAGGTTTTTAAATCAGATTTTTTACCCTAACTAATAATTGCTTATTTGTAAAAAGCGACCAAAGCCGAGAAGCTAATAAAAGCGATGGCTGTGGATAACATAATAATTCTGGCTATTCTGCCGTTATCTGCACCAAAACGCTCAGCTAACAAAGAAACGTTACTAGCACTAGGCAAGGCAGCTACACAAACTAATACCGTCGCATTAAAGTCAGAAATTACAAAACCCATTTGTTTGGCTATAAATAAGCCTATTAACAATAATGCCGGATGCAAAAATAGCTTAAGCAGAGCAACTGGAATAGCAACAGACCAAGCGCTATGAGTGCTAGTTACAGCGTGGCCAAATTGAATCTCTTGCTTAATTTGATTCTGCTGTAATTGCGCTCTAGCCAATACAGCTCCAATGGTAAACAAAGCCACAGGCGATGCAGAATCAGCCAATAAACCAATTGTTTTGGCAAGGGGCTGGAGTTGTTCTAGGGCCATTTGTTGATTGGCTTCTGGAATCCATACCCTGCTAGCCGAAACTAGCATACCAGCGCCAATCGACCAAGGCATAGGATTGCTAAATACCCCTTGAATAGCTTTCATTAAAGAGTTTTGTAAACTTTGATGCTGCGTATTGCCTAGTTGTGATAAGGCAATGCACACGGATGAAGTCAAAATCATATCAATCATAATGGTCTGTATGACCGGGCCAGCAGCGGCGGCACCAAATAAAGCGACCAATAAAGGAACCCCCATGAAACCGGAGTTAGGAAATGCAGCTACCAAAGCACCCAAGGATGCATCGGCCCAGTTGTTTTTTTGTTGCAAGGCTAGTTTCACACTTAATCCCACCATAATAGCGCCCACTAAAATGTAGATCACCATGGTGATGGGGTCTAATAGGCTAGCAATAGGAGTGCTGGCGCCAAATCTAAATAATAAACACGGTAGTGCAAAATAAAGCACATAAGCATTCATACCTGTGATGGCGGTCAAAGGTAAAATAGACCGATAGGTTGCCCAAAAGCCAGCTAAGACTAAAGCAAAAAATGGGAAGGTAACAAAAAAGACTTCTTTCATAGTCATTGATTGTCGCAGGATATTGAACGCCACATACAAAATTTCAAGTCTTTGCTGATTTAGTCTAACAATTATGAATTGATCTTTATTGGAGCTAAGTGTTTTTAAAATGAATTAAAAACAGCATTCTTATTACATTTTTACTTCTTTTTTATATCAATTATCTATGGTTGAATTGTCGCATTCTGGACTCAATATTGCACAGCAAGAGGCAGTCAATTATTTACACGGTCCTTGTTTGGTGTTAGCTGGTGCAGGTTCAGGCAAAACCAGAGTGATTACCCACAAAATTGGTCGTTTGATTCAAACTGGTGTGCCAGCTAAAAGAATTGCCGCCATTACATTTACCAATAAGGCGGCGCAAGAAATGCGGGAGCGGGCTAAAACTTTAATTGGCAAGCCAGCTAAAGACCTGACTATTTGTACTTTTCATGCCTTGGGTGTACACATACTCAGGCAAGATGGTGAGGTTTTGGGTTTAAAACAAAACTTTAGTATTCTAGATAGCGACGATGTATTTGGCATTATTCGAGACGCTGGCGCAGGTGCAGATACTGCTACTGCAAGGGCTTGGCAGTGGAAAATTAGCAGTTGGAAAAACATCGGTCTTAATTCCGAAACTGCTCTTGCTCAAGCCCAAACCGACGAAGATAAAAGTGTAGCCTTATTAATGGCTCGTTATGAAGAGCGCCTAAGTGCTTATCAAAGTGTTGATTTTGATGACTTAATTGGTTTGCCTCTACAGCTACTAGCCAAAAGTGAAGAGGTAAGAACTAAATGGCAAAAACATTTGGCTCATGTCTTGATTGATGAGGTGCAAGATACCAATGCCACCCAATACGCAGTACTTAAACATCTGGTTGGGCAAAATGGCCGATTTACCGCAGTGGGTGATGATGATCAGTCGATTTATGGCTGGCGCGGTGCCACCCTTGACAACTTAAAACAATTACCGATTGATTACCCGCATTTAAAAGTCATTAAGCTAGAGCAAAATTATCGAAGTACCAGTGCTATTTTGACAGCTGCCAATAATGTGATTGGTCCCAACCCGCGTTTGTTTGTAAAAAATTTATGGAGTGCTTTGGGCGAGGGTGAGCCAGTAAGAGTGGTTGAAGCCGACACCGAAGAACATGAGGCAGAGCGAGCAGTAGCCCGTATTCAATCCATAAGGGCCGGCAGTTTGCCATTAGCGGGGAGGGCTGCCACAGAGTTTAAAGATTTTGCTATTCTATACAGGGCCAACCACCAGGCCAAACCCTTTGAAAAAGCCCTACGTAAAGCTCAAATTCCTTATAAAGTAAGTGGCGGTCAAAGCTTTTTCGATAGAGCCGAAATTAAGGATTTATGCGCTTGGTTAAGATTGTGGGTGAACCCTAACGATGATCCTGCTTTTATGCGTTCGGTGACAACCCCTAAGCGCGGCATTGGCCATCAAACTTTGGCACAGTTAGGGCATTTTGCAACCCAATACAAAACCAGTCTATATGAAGCTTTGTTTGCCTCATCTTTGGGTTCTGTTGTTAATCAAAAAGGTTTGGAAAGCCTGCATGAGTTTGGTCGTTTGGTGAATGATTTAAGTTATCAAGCCAGCAAAATATCGGGTCAAGAGGCGGCCTTGGCTTTTTTACTGCAATGGTTAAAAGATATTGATTACGAACAACATTTAATGGATGGCGAAGACAGCGAAAAAGCAGCTGCCAGCCGATGGGCTAATGTCTTGGACTTTATAGATTGGATGGCCAAGCGTTGTGGTGGTGAAATTGAAGATACCACAGCAGTTAATTTAGTGAGTGAACGCAGAACAGTTTTGGAGGTGGCTCAAACCATCGCCTTAATTACCACCTTAAGCGAAAAAGAAAAAGACCAAAATTTAGTGACTCTCTCTACCCTTCACGCCTCCAAAGGTTTAGAGTGGCCACATGTGATTTTGGCGGGGGTCAATGAAGACTCGCTACCCTTCAAGCCGAATGATTCTGATGATTTAAGTAAAGAAGTCATTGGCCAAAGAATTGAAGAAGAACGCAGGCTGATGTATGTAGGTATTACGAGGGCGCAGTTGAGTTTGGCAGTGAGTTATAGTAAAAAACGCAAAAAAGGCCGTGAAATGATCAACGCTTTGCCCAGTCGTTTTATTGCTGAAATGGGTTTGAATCAAGCCACTGCCAAAGAAGACCCTCGAGAAAAACTAAGGGCCTTAAGGGCAGAATTTGCGCAAAAGGCCCTAAGGCAAGGCGATATGTCTTAAAACTAAAGTAAATTAAAAACTACTTCAATAGTGAAGATGGTTTTTATCATTGAAAGCTTATTTGCTTGCGGCCTCGTCTGCTGGCGTAGTGGTGGTAGTCTTGAGTGATTCGATATATTTTGCATAATCACTAGGGTACACTTTTTTATATTGAGCCTTAAGTGATTCAATTTCTGTACTTGCATGGCCTAATAACTGAGCCGCTTGTAATTGCACCTCAATTACCGCCCCTTCAGGCGAATAATGCATGATTTTTTTGGCTAAATCATATTTAGCCTGTGCATTTTGTGGCGTCACTGGTGTTTCTAGTAATACAGCAAAATAAACAGGCCCAGCAAATAACCAAGATTGTTGGGCGTGAGAATAGGGGGCATCTGCAAAAATGGCGAAGCGGTCTTCTGGCACTGTGTAAATTTGTGAAATTCTAATATAGTCAAAAGTGGCATAAAACAAGCCAATTAGTCCTAAAAAGCTTAACCAACCAGGTAGTGCACTTCTTAACTCTGCTGCTTTTTGATTGTTTGCTTGTTGGTGGGTGTTGTGCCATAACAAGCCCAAAGATATACCAAAAGCCAACATAAATGGTCCATACCAGAGAGGATATTCCAACATAGAATGGAGCAAAACAAGGCTTAATACCGCCCAAGCCATTTGACTAGCTACGGTAGAAGCAGCCCAAGGTTTGGCTTTTATACACATCCATACAAATGGCACGATTAATAAAAGGGTCACAATAAGACCTAGCTCCACTGCAAAATGAAGTGGCAGGTTATGCGCATTGTCTAAAATTTCGCAAAAACGATTGTCATAAGCGCCACTAAAATGAGCGAAAGACAATTCACGCCAGCCCCAACCCCAAAATGGTTTTTCAATAATTAAATCAATAACATTGAGGTATAAAAATTTACGTGAGGTGCAAGAACCCAACCCCTCCAGGCCTAAACGACCAAATAAACTGAAGCCATGAGTACCTGTAATCCATTCCGAGGCATAGGGCAAAACTACTACCCAAAAGGCATAACTCAATAAACTGGCTGTGGCAATTAATAGACTGTCTTTGTGAATGTTTTTGAACCAAACCAGTGTGAGCCCAAATAAAACCAGCACCCCGACCATACCAGTTCTAGAAACAGAAGCTGCGTTAGCGGCGGTAATGAGTTGGAGAGCCAATAAGGTAATAAGCCATTGCCAAACATTGAGACGAGTGGCAATGCCAGAACTAGAGTGAGTATTGCCATTGGAGTTTTGGCCTAAATAACCCGCTTTTACAGCCAACATAGGCCAAACAATAACTACCGCCAAACCAATATTTAATAATGTGGCTAATTGATTACGCTGGCGCAAATTACCAAATGCCTCGCCCTCGTTGGCAATATTAAAAATAGGGTACAGATGGTCGTCAAAATTAAAATATTGGCTTAGTGCAATAACACTGCTAATAAGCGCAGCCAGCAACCAAGCGTAAGCAATCATTAATAGCAAGTTGGTGTTGTTTTTGGCTTTTGCGCCAATATCGATGGCAAGTGCTAACAAAGCCAAACCAGCCAAGGTAAGTACAGTTTCGCCATTCAAACTGGCAGTATGGCTTAAAATAGCTAAAACCAAGCCGATTAACCACCAAGCCAACCAATTGGCCCCTTGCCAAAACCAAGGCCCTTTTTTGTCAACGATTAACAGCCAAGCAATAAGGCCACAGGCCAAAGAAAAAAGCCAAGGTACCACACCCGAAGAAGGGCTTGGTGCAATTGGGTTAAGCCATGGGTAAACCAATAAAACAATTAACAAACCAAACATGAGCCATTGCTTGGAAGTAGCTTGAGTTGGAGTGGAACTAGAGAAAAAAGAGCTTAAATTCATAGGGCATATTATCCCTAAACTAAGTGGCCTAATAATTACTGGCTCAAAATAATTCTGAATTAAAACCGCTTAATTTTAAATAAGTTTAATTGATTAATTTCTGCAGTTGGCAGGCACATATTTATAAACAGAGGTATTGGTAGCTGTTCTGCCAGAATCGCCAGCACCTAAGCCTGCTCCACAACCCCAAACCACAGGCAAGCCAGCTTGTAATTTTTGACTAGGCACACCTTTATTCACAACACCAGTGCCAGGAATAAGTACAATATTTAAATCTTTAATACCAGAAGCGGCAGAATATTGAATAGTAATTCTGCCAGGGCCACCGCTTCTACTAGGAGCATACAAACTGCCCCCAGGAAAACTTTGTATGCCTATACCAGTTACATATTTAGAAGAGGTAAAAGGCAAACTAAAAGCCGGCAGGCCAGCATAACAAGGGTTGTCACAGCCTTGAACACTTTTGCCAGAATAATTAATAAATGCCTCATAAACAGCCAGTTTAAAAGGCATTGCTAAGTTCAGACCCTCAGTTACCCTAGCACGAATAGTGTAGTTTTGATATTGTGGTATGGCAATGGCCGCCAATATTCCAATAATAGCCACCACAATCATTAACTCGATGAGGGTGAAGCCTTTTTGTATTTTGGACATGATTAACTTTCAAATAGAGCATATAGCCTGAAATATTGAGAGTTAGTGTTTAAACAACAAATGTGAATACCAAATAAATAACGACTTGCCTAGCCTTTACTTTTTGATGTTAGGCCAATCACTGCAAAATTTTTTGGTGAAATTTTCGACTCGTCAAAATATTAAAATTCTCAATAGATTTAAAATAATAATTGAGTTTTGGGGTGTTGCCCATGTCAATCTTGAAAAATTTTAAATAAATGTGATAAATGTTGCAGTTGATAATTAAAAGTGTCTTGATAAACCTACAAAAAACTAAAACCCATCTAAAGCAATATAAGCGACAGGTAATGCCGTTTGTTGGTTGATAAAAACAGTCCAATCACTGCTTCTTCTGCTGACTAAAGGCAACCACAATACATCTTGCTCTTTGAGACCAGTAGCTTGAATAGTTTTTTCAATTTCTATTTTTGAGTTCGGATACTTTGCTTTTAACAAATCAACAGCTTTGGCTTTTTTTAGAATAGCTGCTTTTGATTGCTCCAATGGAGTCCACCACTGGGGCCTCATACTTGGCTCTATGCCCTGTAGGCCGAGGTCTATGCTTTGCAGATTTTCATCGGTATTTTTTGCTTGCCTAATACCAAAGTTTTCCACGCCCCAAGCCGGTATTTTTATATTGAGTTTTTGGGACTCTAACTTATCTGATTCTGGAATATCGGCCATGACCACCGCTCTAAAACGGTCCACCTCAAACACCATGGCAACTGGCCTGGCATTGTAAAGACTGAAGAAGCCGTAAGCTAAAGCTGCTAATTGAATAAGCACCACTATAGATAAATCTAACCACAATTCTTTTTTAGATTTTATAGGGTTGTACAGCACCAAACTTAATAAAGGGCCACACACCACATCTACACTCACAATGAGCCAAAAAAGATCTTTACCACCTGCCATTTCGCGGAATGGATAAGGGAACCAAATTTGAAAAACAATAATCGCTACCCAACCTGCGACTAAAATTGAAAACAATAAATGCTTGAGTGCAAATGCAAGGGCAGCTGGGTAGCGGGTTTTGCGTGGGTGAATCATGGTGCTGGTTTAAATTAAAAAAAGGTGCTGAAAAGCACCTTTTTGTTCACAAAATAATCAACGATTATGAGCGGCAGTTAGAAGGAACGAATCGATTAGCAGTAGATCCTGTTTGAGGTGCTGTGGCAGTTGCTGAGGCTGCGTTAGAGCAAGCCCATGAAATTGGTGCTCCAGCCACTAATGGAGAAGCAGCATTAGCACCAGAACCAGGAGTTAAGAAAACGGTAAGTGGTGTACCAACAGCATCTGCATATTGGATAGTGATGCGGCCATCATTAGCTACAGGAGTAGCGTTAATACCAGCAATAGCAATATTAGTGACGTACTTGGAAGCTGTAAACGTGTAGCCGTACAAAATTCCAGTTGTTGCAGTGCTAGCTGCAATATCTTGACCACTATTAGAAGCATAAGTTTCTGCTACTGCAATTTTGGCAGCACCGGCCAAGTTCAAACCTTCAGTAACGCGAGTACGAATAGTGTAGTCTTGATATTGTGGAATCGCGATGGCAGCCAAAATACCAATAATCGCTACAACGATCATCAATTCGATAAGTGTAAAACCTTTTTGCAATGATTTTTTCATGATAATTCCTTTTAAAAATATGGGTCATAAAGGTTTTGCACTTGCAATTCCTTGTGGCTGTATCTTAACTAAATAAATTTAAATCAGAATACTTTGAATACTCTTTTTGCGCATTAATTCACACTATTAATCAATCAAAAGACGTTCGGTAGGAAGTGCCCGACAAATGGCAAAAAATTGATAAGAATGAAGTACTTTAATTTGTTATTTGATACAAACCGCCCTTACTTGTTTCATATCGGTTAATCCCATAAGTGCTTTTTCCATGCCATCCATCTTTAAAGTTAACATTCCGCCCTGCACAGAAGCGGTAAAAAGGGTCGATACTCTTGATCTTTCTTGGATTAAACCTTTTAAAGTTTCATCGGCCACCAAGAGTTCATGCAGGCCTAATCGGCCTCTATATCCTGAACCACGGCATTCATCGCAGCCAACTGCTTTGTAGAGGCGCATGCGGCCGTTACTACCATAGCGATCTTTAAAACCAGCATAAAGTTTTTTAATTTCACTGTTGTAATCTTGTTGCCATGCAGTGGTATGTTTTAGCTCATTGGCGTATTCGGTCATGAATGATCGAATCTCGTTATCATCTGGAAAATATTCTTCTTTGCACCGACATAAACGTTTGGCCAAACGCTGGGCTAACACGCCTAATAAGGCATCAGAAAAATTGAATGGGTCCATGCCCATATCAAGCAGACGGGTAATTGATTCGGGAGCTGAATTGGTATGCAGGGTAGAGAACACCAAATGGCCGGTTAAAGAGGCTTCTACACCCATAGAGACAGTTTCGTGGTCTCGTGACTCACCTACCATAATAATGTCGGGGTCGGCGCGTAAAAAGGCCCTCATTAGTAAGGCAAAATCAATCCCAGCTTTTTTATTGACTTGTACTTGGCGTAGTCCTTTTTGGGTAATCTCGACAGGGTCTTCAGCAGTCCAAATTTTGGTCTCTGGTGTATTTAAATAGGCCAAAATAGAATGCAAGGTAGTGGTTTTACCTGAGCCAGTAGGGCCACAGACATAAAATAAACCATAGGGTTTGTTAATCACATTAAGCAAACGCTCTTTGTTTTGCGCCAGCAAACCAAGGTCATCAAGTGGAATAGGCTCGCCACCGGCCAAAATACGCATGACCACATCTTCGCCACCGCCAGCAGATGGAATGGTGGCGACACGCAGTTCAATATCGAGGGCACCAAATTTTTTAAAGGCAATTTTTCCGTCTTGTGGCCTACGACTTTCGGAAATATCGAGGTCGGACATAATTTTGATACGCGCCACCAAGGTGTGCCTAATGGCCGCTGGCAACTCTAAAACACGTTCGAGTGTGCCATCAATACGCAAGCGAACTTGTACCTTATCTTGGCCCATGCCGGGCTCGATGTGAATATCGGAGGCCTGACTTTGGTAGGCATCCATAATGATTTTATTGACCAAGCGCACCATGTCGTTGTCGGCTACCGAAGGACCTGTGGCCTCTTTACGCTCGACTACTTCAGCAGTTTTACCAATATTGGCTAATAACTGATCAATAGACCCACCACCACCTCCGCCAATGAGTTGATCCACCGTGTCTTTAAACTCGGTTTGGGTACACACCTTAAATAAAATTTGTGTGTGTTTAGGGTACTGTTGTTGAACCTGGCGGCTCGCTTGAGTGGCTTCAGGGTCTAGGCAGACCACTGTAATTTGGCTGTTATTGGCGTCTTCTGAAAGCGGTAACCAGCCTTGACGCAAAACCATTTCGCGCTTGAGCGAGCCATGTAAGGCGTCTTGCTTGACTCGACGTGGCTGATAGGGCTCATGGGGAACACCAAAAAATCGTGACAACGATTGGCCAATTTGTGCGCTACGAATTCTGTGCTGGGTTAATAAGGCATTTTCAAGGGCTGCGTCATCAGAGCCGTTTTGTACTTGTAGTTTGTTTAAATCAACTTCAGAAATAACATTGGATTGTACTAAAAAAGCGTATTTACTAGTGGTGCGAGGTTCGTGGCTAGATCGGTTATTGCTTGCGCCGCCTACTTGCAGACGAATTAAACGGCCACCTATGGCTTTCGCTAAGGCTTCTGCACCCTCGGTTTCTAGTTTGGTAAAAGGGGTTTTGGTTCGGCTATTTACTATTTGTAATACGCCTAGTAGGTTGTCGCTTACCACTACCGGAACGGCTAATAATTCGCGGGTTTTAAAGCCGGTTCTGGCATCAACCCCTTTTAAAAATGATAAATTGGAATTAAGTCTTTTGAGTTCTGCATCGTCATAAACGTTATGAATATTGACCGTGCGCTTGGTCATTGCCACATAGCCGGCAATTGATTTTGGCTCTGGGGCCAATTTTAATTCACGGGTTTGTCCACCAGTTAATAACAATTGTCCTATTAAAAGATTTTGTTTGGGGTCAAATTGATAAAAGGTAACGCGTTCAGAGTTCAATACCTTGCTGATTTCATCCGATAACTCTTGTACTGTTTGTACTAAATTATTGGAGTTACCAAATTTAAGACCTAGTTGCTGAATTTGTTTATGAAATAATAATTCAAAGGTGACCGCAAATGAGGTGGATCTATCGCCAGCTGTAGGAGTGTCGGATGTGGAGTTGCTGCGGTCATTCATATATTCATTCCATGCGAATTAAAATCAGCTTTTTCTGGTGGGTGTGGTTGTTCTACTTCTACAGAATAGGCTGTAATAGGTTGGTCAAATCCCTTTATTGGTATATCGGGTATTATTTTCCACTGACACTGAAGTGTACGACAAGAATTTTTAGTTTCTGAGCTGGCAATGATATCAACCCCTAATTGACCGCATAAATTTTGTAAACGAGAGGCTAAATTAACAGCATCGCCAATGACAGTGTAAGAGCGCCTAGCTTTTGAACCCATGTCACCTACCGCCACTACACCACTGGCAATACCAATACTAATATCAACCGTTGGCAAGCCTTTTGCTACTAGTTCTTGATTGATTTCCTGTAAGGCTTGTCGCAGGCTTAAAGACGCTTGAATAGCCAGCTCTTCATGGTGTTCGGTTTCGACTGGGGCTCCCCAAAATGCCATTACACAGTCCCCCATATATTTGTCAATGGTAGCATTATGATCAATTAAAATATTGGTAAATTTATTAAAAACAATAAACAATAATTCTTGAACTGCTATTGGGTCGAGTTTGGATGCCATATTGGTAAAACCACGCAAATCACAAAACATAATTGTGAGATGTTTATTTTGCGCCAACATAGTAAAGCTATGAGGGCTTTTTGACATTTGGGCCACAATTTTGGGATGAACATAAGTGCCAAAAATAGCCGCTAAAGCTCTCTTAGACCGTCCCTCCATATAGTAGCCAAAGCTCATATTGATGGCAAGGGCAGCAATACCCATAGACAAAGTGCTAGCTAGTGGAAAAATCATTCCATAATAAGAGTAGGCAAAGCTATTAACTCCAAATATGAGTAATAAAATAACAATACCCATCAAAAAAGAAATCGATGGCTCACGAATTTTGAAAGCAAACAGCATTAACAAAATCATCACGGTGAGGGTAATGATTTCGTAGTCGGTATGAATTTCGGGAATGTAAAGCAAATTGCCGTCTAATGCACCTGAAAGCAAATTGGCGTGTACTTCTACCCCGGGAAAAGCGGTACTAATAGGGGTGTTTCTGAGGTCTTGCAAGCCTGGTGCCGTACTCCCCACTAAAACAATTTTGTTTTTAAGGCTACCTGCGGGAATTTTCTTTTTGAGAATATCAACCGCTGAAATATATTCAAACGAGCCACCTGTGGGCCCCCCTGCCCCTCTATAAGGTATTAGAACAGCAGCATCTTGTGATGGTTTTAAAAATACGACCTCGGTTTGTGGTGGTTGTAAATTGGCGTGAGTGGCATCTAATCTAAAGTACTGAAGAGTTTTACTGTTGCTCCAGTCTTTGGGGTCGGTGATTTTCATGGCTACACTAGAGCTACCAAAGGCGGTGCGCCAGACTTTAATACAAAAAGATTCGTAATATTTACCATCATATTCTGCTAATACAGGTAAGTATCGAATCACGCCATCTTCATCGGGGACGGCATTAAAAAAACCGCTATTGACACCTGTGTCAACTAATATTGGAATATTACTGCCATAACCATTCCAGTGTAGGGCGCTAATTTTCTCTTCGTTGGGAGATAATTCGTAAATAGGCTTGGGTAAAACCCCGCTAGTGTGTTTTTGTCGGTCGGCACTAAAATAATAGCCTAATACCACGGGTCGGTCTTTAATCACTTGAGCAAAAAGCTCGTCATAATCTATTTTTTGCGCTTCAAGCTCAAGTTGCAACTTGGAAGTTAAATCATTTTCAA
This sequence comes from Limnohabitans sp., assembly GCA_023260735.1. Lineage (GTDB taxonomy): Bacteria > Pseudomonadota > Gammaproteobacteria > Burkholderiales > Burkholderiaceae_C > JALQUL01. The sequence goes on from JALQUL010000164.1 coordinate 12,132, forward strand.
AATGGGTTTTTGCAAATTGTCGAATGGCTGCATTTTTAGATCGGTTATCGGGCTCGGCAAAAACAAAGTCAAAGCCTACGGCTAATGCCCCTTGTCTATCGACTAACTCAATGACCATATCGGCCAATAAATTCCTACCCCATGGCCATTGTCCTAATTGAGCCAAACTTTTTTCATCGACATCAATAATCACGATGCGAGGGTCTAGGGTATTGGCCATTTTGGCCTTCATTCGGTTGTCATAGATTTTTGCATCTTGACTACTGATGAAGTCGTTTTTCACATAATTAGTAGCGTGTAAAGCACCAAAAATAAAAGGAATTAGGGTAAGGGCAAAACGAAAAAACCTAGCAAGATTATCTTTTTGCTTAGGCGTTAAAAACTCCAGTTTTTTTTTGAGCTTTTCTTTCAATAAATCCCAGAAGATGAGTTTTTTGAGGTAATTCATGGTTGTTCAAGATACTGGAAGGCAGTGTCTCGATAAACAACGATGTCTAGATGGCGTAAAACTGATTCAGCTGGAAAACAGGGTTGCTGGTTAATAAAAAGCGGTGATTCAGCCTGAATAAGACTGATTTTCCAATGGTAAAAAGGGCTTTTTTCTTCGGTAAAGATAAGCTGAGCCCCAGTAGGTTTACCTAATACTATTTTAGGACCCTTTAAATGAATCTCTTTGACCGCCACTGCTGCTTGCAGCATATTAAGTCTAGGCTTGGGTTGCACTAAAGGAGAAGGTGGGCTTATGCCTTGTAAAGGGGCAAAAGCAGTTACCGCTCTTAATGGATCAAATAATAGATTGGGGTTCTCGGGTTCAATCCAAGGTGAAATAATGCTGTTGGTAAAACCATTGTGCTGCGCCAAAGCCGCTTGGCCATGGGCTTGTGAATGCGCTGGTGCTATTCTTTGTGATGTAGCTGCAGAGGTGTTGCCAAAGCTAGCACCAACATGAGGCGCTAACTTTGGCTGATTAAATGCAGTCGAGGTAGATGTTGTGCTAGGTATTTTTTTAACACCAGCTGCCACTTGAGCTTGTGGAGCTTGAGGTGCTGGTGTGGCTACACCAGTCGTTTGGCCTTGGTTAATGACTTCAAGTAACCACATATCTTGACCGCCTAAACGAATCTTGTCCCCTACAAATAATTGAGTCTGTGTAATACGTTGATGTTTGTACCAAGTGCCATTGGTGCTACCCAAGTCTTGCAGCATGACTATCCCGTCTTGTACTTCTAATTGGGCGTGTTTACCACTGACCGATGGGTTATTAATGACCAGGTCGCAACGAGGATGTCTGCCGATTAAGCAACTATATTTGGAGGGCAGGCCATGATGTTTGGGTTTTTGTCCTGGGATTTCAACTCTTAGCGCTAACATTAGATATCACCTATAGAGGACAAAAGGGTAAACACAGACTTAGCTTTCAGAGTAGTAAGATAAAAATGGAAGTTGCAGTTCATATAAATGCCAAAACTTGTAAGCTCAATTCCAATTGAATTGCGACGCAGTCATCTGAAGAAACCTGTAGCAATATTGCTAATAATAGGGTTGGTACGGGCTTGAACAAGCTAGTTTGCAGATTTTTTTAACCATAGCAAAAACTATGATTGTTAAAATTGGCCTAATAGTGCATTCCATTGTGATTGGTACCATGCCTGCAAGTCTCGAGTTTTGCGACAGATGTCTTTATTAATGATTAGACGGATATCATTACACAGTTTATCAGCCTTATTATCGCCAATGCAGTATCTTTTCAAATTGTATTTTGGGTTGTAAATCAATTATTTACCCCCATTTTTTAATTTAAAGCTATAAAATATTATAAATTGCTGAAATAGTAAGCAATAAAAACAAAAAAAGCCAGTGTTTCCACTGGCTTTTTGCTGATTGAATTGAAATTAAAGTTAAAAATTAAATCAAAGCTTTGAGTAATTTTGCCATTTCTGATGGATTACGTGTGACTTTAAAGCCGCACTCTTCCATGACCGCTAATTTGGCATCCGCCGTATCGGCACCACCAGAAATTAACGCACCGGCATGACCCATACGTTTGCCCGGAGGTGCTGTAACACCTGCGATAAAGCCAACGATTGGTTTTTTCATGTTGGCTTTACACCAACGGGCAGCTTCAGCTTCATCTGGACCACCAATTTCGCCAATCATAATGACAGCATCGGTATCTGGGTCTTCGTTGAACATACGCATCACATCAATGTGTTTTAAACCATTGATTGGGTCACCACCAATACCGACTGCACTGGATTGACCTAAGCCAATTTCAGTTAATTGAGCAACCGCTTCATAGGTGAGGGTACCAGAGCGACTAACTACACCAATACGACCTTTACGGTGAATATGACCAGGCATAATACCGATTTTGATTTCGTCAGGAGTAATTAAACCTGGGCAGTTAGGGCCAAGTAACAAGGTTTTCTTGCCACCAGCGGCTTCTTTTGCCTTCATACGGTTACGTACTTCCAACATATCACGGACTGGAATGCCTTCAGTAATACAAATAGCCAAATCTAAATCGGCATCAACCGCTTCCAAAATAGCTGCTGCAGCACCTGCTGGTGGTACATAAATAACAGACACAGTCGCGCCTGTATTTTGAGCTGCTTCTTTAACAGAAGCGTAAATTGGAATATTAAAAATAGACTCGCCAGCCTTTTTCGGGTTCACACCTGCTACAAAGCAGTTTTTGCCATTTGCGTATTCTTGGCATTTTTCAGTGTGAAATTGACCTGTTTTACCAGTAATACCTTGGGTAATTACTTTGGTGTCTTTATTGATCAAAATACTCATGACACTATCCTGTTCTATTCTTTGCTTGACTAGCCTATCAACTTAAACCGGTATTGGCTTAAGCTGCGGCACGAGTTGCGGCCACTACTTTTTCGGCAGCTTCGGCCATAGTGTCAGCGCTAATAATGGGTAAACCAGATTCAGCAAGCATTTTCTTGCCGAGTTCTTCGTTGGTACCTTTCATGCGAACCACTAAAGGCACATTCAAATTGGTAGCTTTACAAGCTGTGATAACGCCAGTAGCGATCGTGTCACACTTCATAATACCGCCAAAAATGTTGACCAAAATTGCTTTGACTTTTGGATTTTTCAACATAATTTTGAAAGCTTCAGTTACTTTCTCTGGAGTAGCACCACCGCCTACGTCCAAGAAGTTAGCTGGCTCTGCGCCAAATAACTTAATGGT
>JALQUL010000215.1 GCA_023260735.1 Limnohabitans sp.
TTTTGTGGGTCTAATATATTTCAATATTAATAGCCATTCGGATTATTCATTTGCCAACGCCAGGTATCTTCACACATACGGTCAATACCTAATTGCGCTTGCCATCCTAAAACTTTTTCAGCGAGGGTTGGGTCGGCATAATATTCGGCTAGGTCACCAGAGCGCCTTGCTACTATTTCATAATTGATTTTTTTACCAGAGGCTTTTTCAAAAGCATGAATCATTTCAAGCACACTATTGGGTTTGCCTGTGCCTAAGTTAAGGGTTAGTAGTTCTGATTGATTTTCTAGAACTTTTAAGGCAGCTAAATGGCCGGCGGCTAAATCTTCCACGTGAATGTAATCACGTTTACCAGTGCCATCTGGGGTGTTGTAGTCATTACCATAGACCGATAGTTTTTCACGTTTACCCACTGCAACTTGAGCCACAAAAGGCATTAAATTATTGGGAATACCAGAGGGGTTTTCGCCCATTTGGCCAGAGGCATGCGCTCCAACTGGGTTAAAGTACCTCAGCAAAGCCGCCCGCCAACTAGCATCTGAATTTTTTAAATCTTTAATAATGTCTTCTACCATGAGTTTGGTTCTACCATACACATTGATGGGGGCAACTGGAGTGTCTTCTTTGTATTGGCTATAACCAGGGTCACCATAGACGGTGGCCGAAGAAGAAAACACAATGGTTTTGATATTAGCCTTTGCCATTTCTTCTAACAAAATCACGCTACCATTGACGTTGTTATCGTAGTACATCAGCGGTTGAGTCTGTGATTCTCCCACTGCTTTTAAGCCTGCAAAATGAATCACAGAGTCAATACCATGTAATTGAAAAGTAGTTTGTAAAACATCTCGGTTGCGAATGTCACCCTCTACAAAATCTACTTTTTTGCCCGATAAAAGTTCAATGCGATTTAAAACTTCACGGCTACTATTACAAAGGTTGTCAAGAATCACAACTGAATAATTGGCGGCTAGTAACTGAACCACTGTGTGTGAACCAATATAACCCGTGCCACCGGTCACCAATACTTTTTTATTCATGCCAAAACCTTTTTAATTGAACGCCATTCGGTATGGCTTGATTTTAGCGCTTATCAGAAAGACGGCTACTAAATTAGTTTTATTTGGGGAACAAAAAAACACCAAGTGCTTGTATTGACACATTGGTGTTTTTTACTGTTAAAAGTAGATGCGATTTTTTATAGGTAGCGCACACCTTGTTTGCTTAATTCGGCTTGAATTAAATCAATTGATACCTCATTAAGGGTAGTTGCAGTTTTAATTGAAATAGCACAAGCAATACCAGCACCCTGACCTGCAACTGCACAACACGCCATATTGCGAGTAGCAGCATGAGAGATTTTATCGCCACCAATTGCCCTGCCTGCCACTAATAAGTTATTAATCCCTTTAGGCAACATAGAGCGATAAGGGATGTGCATATATCGACCCGTGGTGGGCAAAATTAAAATGCCATATCCATCTATAAATTCTGGGTAAATGCCAATGCTGTCATCAAAACGAGCTTGTTCTCGCACGTCATGCTCTGTTAGGTTGTAAATCGCATCAATTTTGCGAGTGTCTCGAATACCAATCGTCATGCCAAAATTGCGTAAGCGTGCTTGGCTGCAACCTGGGGTATAACGTTTTAATGCCTCAATTGCCAACATGGCTTGCCTACGGCCTTCTATTTCGAAGTGTGTCATGCTGTCGGGGTTGGTACCGTCACATCCTGCCAAGTGGACTAAGTTCATATAGGTGAGTTCACCGCTGTCATGCAAAGCGCCCCATGTGCCGGCAATAGTATTTAAGTTGGCAGGAATCAAACCATCTTTCATGGCTTGCTCAAATGGTTTGCGAATAAATGGCGAGAACATATTATCCTCTTTGCCAGAGGTCTCAATTTTCCATTCACCACTGGCCCAGTCTTTATAGGTTTGTGGGTCGGCATTCACTCCGGCCATAAAGGCTTTTTTATCGACTCCGGCTAAATGAAACATCACCGATGCAGCTTGCATTTCTTCATGGGGGGTTTTATAACTAGGCGCACCTGCTCGGGTGGCTACATCGGCGTCACCTGTGGCATCAATTACCCGCTTGGCTAAAATAGCTTCACGTCCCGCTTTCGACTCCACAATAATACCTAAAATGGTGTTGCCATCCATAATGGGAGAAACAAAGGAACGGTGCAGCATTGGATGTATGCCCGCTTCAAGTACCAAATTGTCGGCCACTACCTTAAAGCCTTCGGAGTCAATTTCGTAAGACAAGGACTGTGATTCTGGAACCGCTGCTCCCATGGCTTTGGCTCGCTCTTCAAACTCGCGACCAATACCATTGGCTTCGACGGTTTTTTCATGTCGATACCAAGCAAAACCCTCTACCCCCACTGCGGTAATATTGCCACCAAAACAACCAAAGCGTTCGACTAAAGTTACTTCTACCCCTGCTCTTGCAGCGGCTAGAGCAGCTGCCAACCCGCCTGGCCCAGAACCAACAACCAAGACATCGGTTTCTTTAATCACATCAATTTGTCTGGCTGGCTCGGTGATTTGACGGGGAATAGTGGTCATAAAGGCATCCTTAAAAAATAGTGGTAAAGCTAATTACTGTAGGAGTGCTATAGAGGGGTGGATGTGCCAAATGCGACTCGTTTGGATGAAAAAGACGCTTAAAAAATTGAGTTATCGAGAAGTTAGTACTTTATGGATTGCGCACAACGAATGGTTATGAATAGGTTGGATGATTTACTTTGATAAGTTCGAAAATTTGGTAAATTTCAGCACGTGCTATACACAAGAATTTATCATCATTACTTTGATAAATTAAAGGGTCAATTTGATTATTTAAATCCTTCGCCCTTGCTATTGCTTTGTTTCGTTCGGCTTTGTTGCTTATATTGGCTTTGACTAATTTATTACCCTTTCCCTCAGGGCAAATTTGTTTAAATTCTTTTGAGTCGATGAGTGCTGATGCATCTTGAAAATAGATGGCTGTGTTATTTTTATTATGAAGTGGTGCATCAGTTCTGTGAAGTAAAAACCAATATTCCAAACAAGGCGTGTTCAGTAAAATGTATAACTTTTGTAATGGACTAATTTTTCCATTCTGCCATTTTTTATAAAATTTTATAAAGTGACTAGAATTTTTAATGTGTTGATCGCCACCATCGACTATCCAAATAATATATTGAATCGCTTCATTATCAAGATCTTTTTCTATCGCCTCAATCCTAAGTTTTACAGCAGATGCAGATAGCTTGGTGCCCTGTGTAAATGGAGTTATCACTTCTTGCCTAGCTAGTCCCTCTAAATAATCATTATCATGCGTACCTTCTGTATAAATTTTTGGTTTGATTGAGGTTTGATTTCGAATTGCATTTAATATTCGATTGTTTGGTTGAGGTCTTCCCATATCAAGCTTTCAGTTGCGGCACGGCTCCTAAGCGACCATGTTTATAAAAATTATAGACGTTAGAAGTTGCTCTTAAGCCGGCATCACTTTTTACGTCTTCAAGGCAATACAAATCAGAGCTCATATCCTCGCCATTTTTATCTATAAACCAAATGACATCCTCTCTAAACAATAAACTATTATTGAGCAACTCACGATAATGAGTGGTGGCAATTAATTGAGAGTTGTTAGAGTCTTTTAAAAATGTTACAAGAAAATGTTCTATTAAATCTGGATGTAAAGAGTGTTCTATTTCGTCAATGGCTAAAATTTTACATGGAGTTGAGTTAAGTTGTGTTGAGCACAGAGCGCTAAGTAATCCAGCCAACCCATAATAGCGTTGAGTACCTAATGACTCTTGATTCTTTAAATTTAATTGGAACTCACTTCCATTAATTTTATAAACAGTGTGTACTTCTTTTTCTTTGCTAAAAAAGTCTAATAATTGATTTCGAACCTCGTCAGTTGGTGCGTCATTTAAAACTTTTAAATCTTTGGCTTGTAGCTGACGATCGACTACATTGAGGCTTGCAACTGGTATGCCTGCTTGATTAAGTGATTCAATAATTTTATCTTGGCTAATGTTACGACTAGTGAGCTGTTTGGTTACCCATGTTGTTAATATAGTTTGCGGTGTAACTTCGCCCATTAGCTGTTCTTTAAACCAAAGATAAGCTTCTTTTATCATTGGATTTTGTATGTTCATTTTTCTATTAAGAACAGCTAACATCGTAGAGTTGGGTAGTAATTCTGCAGTTAATTTTTCCTCTTCTGCAGAATTGAGTTTGTGACCTGAGCCATATGAAGTTTGAAATTGACTGCGTGTATCTCCACGGCAACGTTGATAAATTAATGCAAACTTAGTGCCCTTGGGAGGTGTAGTTTGATTCTCAAGTGTTTCACACAAAATGCCACTTTTTGCTATAACTAATTGATAGCGATACACCTTACCATTACGAATAAATTGAATGGTTAATTCTGCCGATGGTTCTTCTTGAGTAGAACGAAAAGCAAAAAAATTGGCCTTTAGTTCATCTTCAGAATCTAATAGAGGATTTGTAACTAGGTTATCCAATAAGCTTAAGGCTTGCAATACAGTTGTTTTACCCGATGCATTGGCTCCGTAAAGCATGGCAATTCGTAATAAGCGAATGGTTTTGTTTTTTTCTAATGTAATATCTCGTACGTATGCTTCATTCAAATGCTCGTTTTTGGTGGCTTCGAATGTTAAAGTGGCAGGTTCTTTAAAAGGACCTAAACCAGAAAAAGTAAAGTCAATAATCATTTTTTACCTCATTTTTACCAAGTGTTGGTAATATTGAAGATATTTTATGACTGTTCTAGTGTTAAATTACTTTTTTAATTTACTTATTGTGTTTCCAATTTCAAGTGTAGTAAAAATACATTGTTGTGAGTTGACGGTAGAAATAGGCTCATTATTCAAAAGTAAATTTTGAGTTAAAACCAATGATTCGGTTATTTAACTCCTCAATCCTCTCTGCCACCCCAAGCCGCCGCCCCTACCACCAACACAGAAGCCAACACCACATTCCATTCAAGCGCTTGACCGGTGGTGAGTAATAATAAAATAGTCGATAAAATAGGCGTAGCAAAGGCTAATAAACCAATCCGGCGGGTGTCACCGGTTTTAATGGCGGCATCCCATAAAAAGAAGGCTCCGCCCAATGGGCCAAGGCCTAATAATGTTATTAACAGCATATCTTTTTGGCTTAGGTCTACGCTGGGCTCTAGGGCAAAATGGCAGGCCAAAGATAATAAGCCAGAGGCAGCGGCAAAACCGCCTACTGCCACTGTTGGAAAACTTGGTAATCGGCGGGTTAATAAAGAATAACTAGCCCAGACAAAAGCTGAGGCTAATGCTATTAAGTAGCCACTTTGAAAACCAGTGCCCGACAGACTCGTCTGGCCTTTGCCTAAAATAGCAATTGCAGCACCGGTAAAACCAATGAGGGCGGCCACAATATGCCGGCCTTTTAAACTCACGCCTTTTAAAAACAAAGGGGCCATGACCACCATGCCTAAGGGCCATAAATAATTGATTAAGTTGGCTTCTACAGCAGGGGCATGACGCAAAGCGATAAACAATAAGAAATGAAAGCCAAACAGCCCGTAAATACCCACCAACAATGTCGTGAATGGAATTTTCCATTGGGCCAATTGAAACTTAGAAAGTGGCAAGGCAATAAGACTACCAATTAAAAGTCCTAAGCCAGTCAACAAAAATGGCGGAATATGAGAGAGCTCTACTCCTAAAGGAGCTAAAGAGCCCCAAAGGGCAATAGCACTAAGTGCTAATAAGTCGGATCGGTTGAAAGATTTCATGTGGTAATCATAATGCAAGTTATAACAAAGGACGGTTTTGATAGAGTTAATTACCCGCATTTTCTGCTATAAAAAACGACTAGCAATGTTTTAAAACCGATTTTCCTATGAGTTGAAAAATACAATTCCTCTTGAAAAACTGAAACAGGCATAAGATTTCCTTTCAAGGGCTCAAAAGAGGTATGCAGTCGCTTGAATATTCTGCTGAGTTATTCAAGTGATCAAGATAGACAGGCCTTAGTTCCAATCACTTATTGGCTAGTATAAATGGCGTTGAAGGGCCGTTTTTTATGAAAAAATTAGATTATTTATTAGTGGCACCTGGTTTATGTGTGGTGGCTACTTGTTATGGCTTGGCTCGTTATGCCTATGGTTTATTTTTGCCAATTTTTAGGCAAGAGCTGGCTATTTCTGAGGCTTGGTTAGCCTATATTGCAGCCTCTTCTTATGCCAGTTATTTTTTAGTGACTTTGTTTATTTCATTGTTTTCTAGTTGGATAAAACCCAGAACTTCTTTGTTATGGGGTGGACTGTGTGCGGTGGTCGGCATGTCGATAATAGCCAGTAGTCAGTCGGTGTTTTGGTTAGCAATAGGTGTGTGCATTGCAGGTATTAGTCCTGGTTTGGCTTACACCCCGTTTTCTTCAATTATTGTGAATTTGGTAAGCCCCTCAGAGCAAAAATCAGTTTATTCAATTATTAATTCCGGTACTAGTTTGGGCGTAATGATTAGCGGGCCAATTGCATTATTCATGGGCAATAACTGGCGATTTGCTTGGGTGTTTTTTGCCTTGTTTGGTTTGGTTTCCACTATTTGGTGTGTGAAGTTAATTCCTCAATCATTAGTCGATCACACGCCAACATCAGAAAAATTAAACTTTAAAGCCCTTTTTCAAACCATTGATTTTGGAGTTTTGTTTCTTATTTTATTGATAGGAATTTCTACTTCTATTTATTGGACTTATGCAGTCGATTTAGTCACACAAAATCAAATCAATACCAAGGGTTGGATAAGTGACTCTAAAACCCTAGGGCAGTTGTTTTGGATGTTAGTGGGAATAGCTGGGTTTGCTGGAATTTTTGCAGGCCGAATAGTGGATCATTTAGGTTCAGTCAAAGCTTTAATTGTGTTTCAAATTTGCCTAGCTTTTGCTATGGCTTGTTTACCTGCTACACGCCAACTCGAATGGGTGATAGTTTCTGGTCTTTTATTTGGAGCATTTTTTGTTTTAATGGCCGGCAATTTAGGCATCTGGAGCATAGAGCTTTATCCTAAACACAGCACGCTAGGATTTGGCCTCACATTTTTAACTCTCTCTTTTGGACAATTTACCGGCCCATTTTTAGTGGGTTTAATGGACGATTCGATTCATCTTAAAACCTTGTTTTATTGGGCCAGTACCATGTCTTTAATGGTGGGATTAATGTTGATGGTGAGGCTCAATAAGTGGCGCTTAATTTGATAATTTGGAAGACTGTTGTTAATCATATTTTTAGATCAAGTCAACGATGAACAACAGTACTTGTGATGAGCACTAAACTCCTTAAATCTTACTAAAATCAGGCAGTCGTTTTTCCATAAATGCACCAAAGGCTTCTTTGGCGGCGGGTTCGTTTAACATTCTGCCAAAACTTTCGCCCTCTAACAAAATACGTTCTATGACGGCTTTTTGTTGGCCACCTTTCATGAGGCGTTTGGTCTCAATTAAAGAGGCCAATGGTTTGGCCGCTAATTTTTTGGCCTGGCGCCGGGCATATTCATTGACTTCGGTGGGGGGTAAAATACGGTTCACTAAACCGACCTCTTGGGCAGCTTCGGCAAAAAATGGTTCGCCTAATAAAAGGGCCTCGGCAGCGCGGTGGTAACCCATCATTTGTGGTACTAATAAGCTCGATCCCGCTTCGGGGCAGAGGCCTAAATTCACAAAGGGCATTGAGAATGCCGCATTGTCACCCGCATACACTAAATCGCAATGAAACAGCATGGTAGTACCAATACCCACTGCAGGGCCGCAGACAGAGGCCAACAAGGGTTTGGTAAAAGTTGCAATCGCTTTTAAAAATCGATAAACCGGCATATCTTCCGAGCTTGTAGGCCGATGTAAAAAGTCGGCAATATCGTTGCCAGCACTAAAAATAGTTTCATGGCCCTGAAACATTACCACCCGAACCTTAGGGTCTGCTTCTGCGGCAACTAAGGCGTCAGCTAAAAAGGCATACATATCCGAGGTGATTGAATTTTTTTTGTCTAGTCGATTAAACGTAAGAGTGGTCACACCATTTTCATGATGAAGTAAAATGTCGCTCATAAAGTCTCCTTATTCTTTGTAATAAACAATTTGGTGGGTAGTGGCTAAAGTATGGCCCTGTGCAGACCAAAGTGCTCCAGTTTGATCAAAAAAACCATCGGTAAACATCTGCCCACGAGCTTGACCCAAAATTGAATCTGTACCCACTTGTGCTAGGCCATTCCCAGAAGCGTGAAAATAAACCGTCATAGAAACCGTACCAATTGGAACTGGGGTTAAGCGTCTTAACCAGATTCTAGGGAAAAAAACATCAGCAAGTGCAGTGAGGGAAATAAAATCCAAGGCTCTTGCTGGTTCGTCTTTTAGCCAAATTTGAGTCAGGCTAGCTTGTTCAGCCGATAAGTCACTGATCGTGTTATCAAACTTTTCTGGAAAGCCACCCACAATAGGCCGCATATCGTAACGCTCTATCCAAGCAATAGGTGCGGTTCTGGCTGCTCGTTTTAATGAGTCAGCCGGTAGCACTTGAGGCATGGGTAAATCATTCACTCCCCAAGTGCTGCGCCTAGCGGCAGTGACCACTGTTGCACTCAACACCAACTGGCTTTGCTGGGCATCATTGGTTTGATTGATTTCAATGATCCAATGCTGAGTTGAACGATTGGTGCGCACTGGCCGGGTCAAAACAGTGAAGGCCCCTTGCGACATGGCTGCTGCAAAATTAGCGGTAATGGAGATAGGCTCGCCTAGCAGCTTGGGATGCATTAACACTGAGCGCATGGCAATAGCAGCCACTACACCGCCAAAAGGGCCCACCATATTCCAGTAGGCAGGTGTGGTGTGCCCATAAAAAACATCGGTGTTTTGAGTGTCTGCGCTTAAGGCAGTAAAAAGATCGAGAGGATGAGTAGTCATGGTTAACAGTATGCCTAAAAAAAACAGGTAGGCAGTCGTTTTTGCGACTCACCTACCTGATGGGCTTAGAGCATAAAATAAGCTAACAATGCATTAGGGCTTTCTTAAACTCGCTCAAAAATGCCGGCTGCGCCTTGACCCATACCCACACACATGCTGACCATGCCATACTTTAGATTGTGACGACGTAGCGCATGAATAACAGTGGCAGAGCGAATCGCGCCCGTTGCACCCAATGGATGACCCAAGGCAATGGCACCGCCCATAGGATTGACTTTAGCAGGGTCTAGTCCTAAAGTGTTGACTACGGCTAATGATTGAGCCGCAAAGGCTTCATTGAGTTCAATCCAGTCGATTTGATCTTGTTTTAAACCTGCGTAGCGTAAGGCCGCTGGTATGGCCTCAATCGGACCGATACCCATGATGTGGGGTGGTACGCCTTTACTGGCAAAACTCACAAAACGGGCCAAAGGAGTTAAGCCAAAGCGTTGGATGGCGCTTTCGCTTGCCAAAATCAAAGCACCTGCTCCATCGGAGGTTTGTGAGCTATTGCCCGCCGTCACTGATCCCTTGGCTGCAAATACAGCCTTTAGTTTGGCTAGGCCTTCCATGCTGGTGTCGGGGCGTGCACCCTCATCTAAGCTCATCATGCGACTACTAAGCTTGACTTCATGGGTGTTTAAATCAAGGTCACGCTCTTGGATTTGAACCGGTGTGATTTCATCATTAAACTCACCTGCTTTCATGGCGGCAATGGCTTTCATGTGAGATGCATAGGCAAACTCATCTTGTGCCTGACGTGAAACGCCCCATTGTTTGGCTACTTTTTCGGCAGTTAAGCCCATGCCATAAGCAATGCCAATATTCTCATCGTTTTGGAACATCGCCGGTGACAATGAGGGCGAGTTACCCATCATAGGCACCATGCTCATGCTTTCTACTCCGGCCGCAATCATCACGTCTGCTTCACCTACTCGAATTCGATCGGCAGCCATTTGAACCGCACTTAGGCCAGAGGCGCAAAAACGGTTGACCGTGATACCGCCTACACTTGTAGGTAGGCCAGCTAACACTGCCCCAATACGAGCCACATTTAAACCTTGTTGTGCTTCAGGAATTGCACAACCGCAAATAATGTCTTCGATGGCTGCGGGATCAAGACCAGGGGCTTGGGCTAATGCACCTTTTAATGCCATCACTAAAAGATCATCAGGACGGGTGTGACGTAAACTGCCTTTGTGTGAGCGACCAATCGGCGTGCGAGTGGCCGCCACAATGTATGCGTCTTGAATTGGTTTCATAAGAAAATCCTTGTAATGTTGGCTTAGTTGCGAACCGGTTTACCAGTGGCAAGCATGCCCATGATACGTTCTTGTGTTTTGGGATGCGTGATTAGACTACAGAAGGCTTCGCGCTCTAGCGTCATCAAGTAAGATTCGCTCACCAAAGTGCCCGCATCTACATCTCCCCCACATACCACATTCGCAATCAAGCTGGCAATATGGAAATCATGTTGGCTAATAAACCCCCCATCTCGCATATTGACTAACTGACCTTTGATAGTCGCTGTACCATTGCGTCCTGCAACTGCAAATAAACGTTGATGAGGCGGACGGTAACCTGCCTGAGCCATGGCTTTTGCCTGGTTGATCGCCACATAAAGTAGTTCATCTTTGTTAGGAACGATAACATCACTTTCTAACAAATAGCCTAACTTTTTAGACTCTAAAGCACTGGTACCTACTTTAGCCATAGCCGCGGCAGTAAAGCCTTCAGTTAAGAAGGGTAGCAAGTCTTTGTGCGTGCTAAGGGCTGCATTTTCAGCTGCACGTCGGGCAATATAGGTAAGACCACCCGCACCTGGTACCAGCCCTACCCCTACTTCGACTAAACCAATATAACTTTCCATTGCCGCTACACGTTTGGCACTGTAGATAGCCAATTCGCAACCACCACCTAATGCAATACCAAGAATAGCAGAGACGGTAGGTATGTTGGCATAACGCAGTTAATGATTAATAGAACTGGAACTTCTGGTGCGCCCGAACTTTACTTTGCAAATGTAAATAAAGTAGATAATTTCGGAGCCGAAAT
>JALQUL010000299.1 GCA_023260735.1 Limnohabitans sp.
TAAAAGATGATGAATTGGTTATTTTGCAAGGTGTGTTTAGAGCTGATCGATTTACTGGTGGTTATCGATTGAATGTGACTCAGGTCTGGGATTTAGCAACTGCAAGATGCCATTTTGGTAAATATTTAAATATTCAAGTCAATCAAAATATGCCTGATATTCAACGACTGGTAAAAGAGTTTCCTGCTATTACAGAGTCCACCGAGCACGGCACTATTCAAAGGGGCTTGCCAATTCGATTAAGTTTGGTATCAGAACTCAAAAAAACCAACCCTGATGCAGTTTATGAGGTGAGTGCAACTTATGAGTTGGGGGATAAAGCTTTATTTTACCCAAGTGATGCCGCTTTGGCTATTTGGTCGGCACAAACCCAAATGGGGCAAGCTAACATTGTATATGACTAAATCCTAACAGCAGTTGGACCTGTTTTTTTAAGATTGAATAGCCATTTGATTGTGAATGGCTATTCCCTAGGTCTAAGCGTCAAAATAATTATTGGAGGGACTTTTCCATCAATATCTCTAGGAAAAACCTCGGTTTTTTCAATAGCTCTGACGGCCGCTTCATCCCAAGATTTAACACCACTTGAGCGTAAAATTCTGGGCTTACCTAGTACCAAACCATCTTGCGCTAATCGGACCTCAATTTCGGTACTTGGGTTACCACTAATATTTTCAGTAAAAACTATATTAGGTTTTAAGCGAGCTCTTACTCTGCCCTCGTAACCTGCAGAGGGGCCAGAGCTTTGTGTTGCTGTACCATTGCCATTGTTTTTACCTGTGCCATTAGCCGTATTACCCGACTCTGTACCGGTAGCATTCGCTTGACTATTTAAACGTTTAAGTTGTTCTTGTCGTAACTTTTCGCTGGCAGCCTTATCTCTTGCAACTTTTTCCGCTTTTTCTTTATCAGCTTTTACTTTCTCTAATTTTTCTTTATCGGCTTTCTCTTTTTCAACTTTAGCTTTTTCTAGTTTTTCTTTGTTGAGACGCTCTTTTTCCTCTTTGGCTTCTTTCGCTTTTAGTTCTTTTTCCTTTTCCTGCTTTTTCTTTTCTTGTTCTTGCTCTAATTTTTCTTTTTTGGCTTTTTCAAGCGCAATTTGGGCATCTTTTAATTCGTTCTTGGTTTCAATTGGCTTAACCGGTGTTTTAACGGGTTCAGGAGTCGGTTCAGGTTTAGGAGGTTCAATTGGCTTTTCTGGAGGCGTCACTTCAGGCTCAGGTTCTGGTGGTGTTAAATTACCTTTAGCGCTAGGTGCAGACTCTTGAGCTTGGGCCGACCATAATTCGGCTTGAATATTGGTAATTTCAGTTTTTTGGTGCCAACTTACCCCCCATGTAAGGGCTGCAACTAACAGGCCATGCACCGCAACAGCGAACAGCATGGATCGCAAGAACCCTGTTTTTAAAGGGGGATCGATTTGGCGTTCAGAACTGATAACAATTGAATCAAATGGAGTGGTCATAACTGTTTTGATTCACAAAAATAATAAATTATTCATCAGGTTGCTTTTACGGAGTGGCTAAGGTAACCGATAAACCCACTCTTGTAATGCCACCTTTTTGTAAAATATCCATAATTTCAACTACTTTTTCGTAGGCGACTGTTTTATCGGCGCTAATGACAACAGGAGAGTTATTATCTTGATTTTGAGCGGTTTTTACCACTTGTAATAAATTTTGAAGCGATACATTTTTAGTGCTACTTGCTTTGTTGTTATTGGTAGCCGAGCTACTAGGTTTACCATTGACTTCAATGGCTTCATTTTTTCGCAAGATCACCTCTACTACTAAATCAGGTTTTTGATTGGCTTTTCCAATAGTGGGTAAATCAATCATGCTAGGTTGAATAAGTGGTGCTGTTACCATAAAAATAATCAGTAACACTAGCATCACATCAATAAATGGAACCATATTGATTTCACTGACAGTTCGACGACCTCTGCCTCGTCCTCGTGGGGCTGTACTTGCCATAATGAATAAAGTCCTGTTCTTTAAGAGGAGCCCAATAGAGTCTCCTTTTCATTCACTGAATTAATGTCCCGATGCAGATCGAGTAGAATGCTGAGCCATAGAGGCAGTCGAGCGCTGTAAAATATTAGAAAACTCTTCCATGAATGTTTCTAATCGGTTGGCCATACGGTCGATTTCATGGGAAAAACGGTTGTAGGCAATCACCGCCGGAATAGCTGCAAACAATCCAATAGCAGTAGCCACTAAGGCTTCGGCAATGCCTGGCGCTACAGTAGATAGTGTGACTTGAGTCATTGCTGCTAAGCCAGTAAATGAATGCATAATACCCCAAACTGTCCCAAAAAGACCTACATAAGGTGACACAGAACCCACAGATGCTAAAAACGAAAGATTGGCTTCTAGGTTGTCGAGTTCACGCTGATAACTTGCACGCATGGCACGTCTCGCCGCCTCCATCATCATGCCAGAATCTAAAATTTGCCGTTCACGTAATTTTTGCACTTCGCGCATACCACTTGCAAAAATTCTTTCCATGGGGCCCGATTTTTTTGAGTTGGCCGCCGCTGCAATCGCAAGTTCATTGAGGCTTTTGCCAGACCAAAATTCATCTTCGAAGTTCTTGGTCAGTTCATGAACATTACGTAAGGCAATAATTTTTCTAAATATAGCTGCCCAGCTTAATACTGAAACAGATAACAAAATAAGCACAACCGCTTGAACTACCCAGCTGGCATTTAGCAATAAAGAAATAATAGATAGATCTTGATTCATAAGTGGTAGTTTGAAACTTTAATTGGATAGAGGGACTAAGGCAGAAATGAGGTCGGTAGGCATTTTGCAGGGTTTACGCCGAATAGGATCTACCCATGCCGCTTTCACTTTTGCAGTTACCAGTACAGTGATTATGTCATCACCCTTGCCGTTTTTAGAAATTTTTGTAGCGGTTTGTTGCATTACCAAACTGGCGGCTCCGACCTGTAATAACTCGACATTGACTTCAATTTCA
>JALQUL010000309.1 GCA_023260735.1 Limnohabitans sp.
GGCCGAAGAGCGTGGCGATATAAAACCAGGTGACACCCTTATTGAAGCCACTTCTGGCAACACTGGAATTGCCTTGGCTATGGCTGCTGCTATTAAGGGTTATCGACTTATTTTGATCATGCCAGAAGACCTATCCATAGAGCGAGCACAAACCATGAAAGCTTTTGGCGCAGAGTTGTTACTCACCCCAAAAAGTGGCGGTATGGAATACGCCCGAGATCTCGCTATACAAATGCAGAAAAAAGGCGAAGGCCGAGTGCTAGATCAGTTTGCCAACTTAGATAACCCACGCATCCATTTTGAAACTACAGGTCCCGAACTGTGGCAAGATACCCAAGGTCAAATTACTCACTTTGTAAGTGCAATGGGCACTACTGGGACTATCACAGGGGTTTCTAGGTATTTAAAATCACAAAATCCTGCAATTAAAATTATTGGTGCCCAACCCACTGATGGCTCCAGAATTCCTGGTATTCGCAAATGGCCAACCGAATATTTACCCTCTATTTACGATGCAAAAAATGTCGATGATATTGTTTTTGTCAGTCAACTAGATGCTGAAGAAATGTGCCGTCGATTAGCTCGTGAAGAAGGCATTTTTGCTGGTATTTCTGCTGCTGGTGCATGTTGGGTAGCCCAGCAAATAGCCAGCCAAGTTGAAAACGCCACCATTGCTTTTATTGTCTGCGACAGAGGTGATCGTTATTTATCGACTGGTGTATTTCCAGCTTAAAATAATATCTCTAATCCTTGTTGCCAATATGAGATGGCATGCAGTGTTTTTGGCTTAAACACCTATAGCACCGACTATGTCTATGGGTTTATTGCTATTTTCATAATTCGTTTAAAGCCTTACTGCCTAAGCAACCATTGGCAGTTTAGCGATTGACTCATTTATTTAGCCCCTACGCTTCATCTGCTGCCTTTTACCCCACTCAAAAAGTCAAATATTGAACTGAATAAGCATAAAAAAACCGCCCCTAGAGGCGGTTTTTGAAATTCAATTGAAATTATTTCAATTTAACTTCTTTATAGTCAACATGCTTACGAGCTTTAGGATCAAACTTTTTGATCAACATCTTTTCAGGTGTTGTCTTTTTGTTTTTATCTGTCGTATAGAAGTGGCCTGTACCAGCTGTAGATTCCAGCTTGATTTTTTCGCGTCCGCCTTTTGCCATGTCAGTGCTCCTTAAATTTGACCACGAGCGCGCATATCTGCGAGCACAGAATCAATACCATTTTTGTCGATGAGACGAAGAGCTGCGCCAGATACGCGTAAACGTACCCAACGATTTTCTGACTCTACCCAAAACCTACGATATTGTAAGTTAGGTAAAAAACGACGCTTAGTTTTATTGTTTGCATGGGAAACATTGTTCCCAACCATTGGGCCTTTGCCCGTAACTTCACAAACGCGTGCCATGAGGACACTCCCAAAAAACGTACTACTGTACGTGTTAACGGTATAAACCGCACCTCGCTTTTTAAGGTAAAACCTCAAAAAGCGGTAAAAAAGTTGCTTTTAAAAAATTAATTTTTAACTCTAAAAAAGTAACCCGCCTATTACAACTTTATAAGCTAATTTTAATCAGCTCTAAAACTGTGAAGCCTGCCATTATACAACGAATTTATAGTGCTTAGCTTGGTTGCTACTTTTCTTAAGCAATAATTCAATCACTAAAAACGCCATACACTTTCAGTTTTTTCGACCTTTAGGGTTTCTATTCATCCAACCAGCAAGCCACTATTGAATTCACAACAATAACAACCGTGAGCAAAAAACCGATGCAGTACTTTGCTTAAGACTGTAAAAATCGGAAGGCATCAAGGGCTGCCATGCAGCCTGTTCCAGCACTAGTAATGGCTTGACGATAAATGTGATCTTGTACATCTCCAGCTGCAAACACACCTTCTACGCTTGTCATAGTGGCAAAACCATTTGCACCGCCACGCGTCACTATATAACCATCTTTCATTTCGAGTTGGTCTTTAAAAATATCAGTGTTAGGTTGGTGGCCAATCGCAATAAAGCAACCTTGCAATTCCAAGTCTTTGGTTTGGCTGTCTTGAACATTTCTAATACGCACACCAGTAACGCCAGAGGTATCGCCTAAAACCTCATCTAAAACGGAGTGCAGTTGCAGTTCAATTTTGCCTGCTGCTACCGTTTCCATGAGTTTGTCTATCAAAATTGGTTCTGCTTTAAAAGTATCACGACGATGAATGAGGTGTACTTTACTTGCAATGTTGGATAAGTACAACGCTTCTTCTACTGCCGCACTTCCGCCACCCACTACACAACAAACTTGATTACGATAAAAGAAACCGTCACAGGTTGCGCAACCTGACACACCCCGGCCCATAAATTCAGACTCTGAAGGCAAACCCAAATATTTAGCTGAAGCACCAGTAGCTAAGATAAGAGCGTCACAAGTATAGGAGGCTGAGTCACCAAATAATTGAAAAGGACGCTTAGAAAAATCTACTTTAGTAATGTGGTCGAATATAATTTCTGTACCGAATCTTTCTGCATGCGCTTGAAAACGTTGCATTAATTCTGGTCCTTGGACGCCATCAACATCTGCTGGCCAGTTATCTACTTCACTAGTTGTCATGAGTTGCCCGCCTTGAGCCATGCCAGTAATGAGCATCGGTTTAAGATTGGCACGTGCGGCGTAAACGGCGGCTGTAAATCCAGCAGGGCCTGAACCCAAAATAAGTACTTTTGTATGTTTGGTATTTTGCATAATGTTAAATAGATTTAAAAAATAAAACTTTAAGCAGTCCTAACATTCAAATGTTAAAACTACAAGTATTGGGGGCTGTTATAAGTTATAGTTCAATGATTGATAAATAAAATCATCAATCGAATAAGGAAGCTGTTGCAAGAATTGAAATAGTCAGACGTGCTAAGGATTCGAATGGACTAAAAAGTAAATTTTTTACCTATAACCCTTCATACAGGAATAGGAAAAAAATCGACAAAATTAGTCGTCCAAATCCGCACAACGAATGACTTTAGACATTATGCGGTAGGTTCCGTAATAGTTTTATTATAAAACTATTCGAAAATTTTCGTCTGTGCCCTTTTTGGGTACAAAGTTTCAACCTTGATTACTGCTAAATGCTATGTCCATCTTGTCGAACCTAGAACTGATTAGACGAGTTCCTTTGTTTTCTATGTTAACTGTGCGTCAAGCAGAGTTAATTGCGGCCAATGTGACCAAAAGACGCTTCCCGAGAGGCGAAACCATTGTTGAAAATGGCCAAAAATCCAATTCATTATTTATTATTTTAACTGGTAGGGCTAAAGTCATTGCCGCTGATAACACTGGTAAAGAAGCCATTTTGGCCACTTTAAAACCAGGTGATCATATTGGTGAAATGAGCCTAATTGACGATCAAGCACATTCAGCTACTGTAAAAGCAGAGGTCGTCACTGATGTTTTAGTATTAGGTCGCCAACAATTCCTGCAAATATTGCCTGAAAACTCGGCAATGGCCTTTGGAATTATGCGGGTTTTAGTCAAGCGTCTGCGAGATGCCGATAGACGCATCGAATCTTTGGCCTTGCTTGACGTAGGCAGCCGAGTCGTGTTGGCGCTTCGCGAAATGGGTACAGAAGACGAAGCTGGCACTACTACTATTAAAGTTAAAGTATCTAGGCAAACCATTGCTCAAATCGTAGGTGCTTCCCGCGAAATGGTGGGTCGCGTCATCAAAGGTTTAGAAGACCGAGGTCAATTAATTGAAAACGCAGACGGTACTACAATACTGAAACAAGAAACTGCGGGCCTTGATTAATTTCCGAAAAGTGATCTAGTATGGCGAGCAAGCCCAATTCCTTTAATAGACCCAATCAATCATCTGTAGACAGGCAGTACCCCACTCCGATTGCATTATTAATTTATTTTGCTCTCGGGGCTTGGTTGTTGCTTTCTGTCTTTACTTACAACAAATCAGATTCTGCTGGGTCTACCACGGGTCTAAGC
>JALQUL010000434.1 GCA_023260735.1 Limnohabitans sp.
ACCCAACGCTACTTTTGTGGCCTTTACTGGCACACCTGTTAGCAATACTGATCGAGACACACGTGCAGTATTTGGTGACTATATTCATGTTTATGACATGCAACAGGCGCAAGAAGATGGTGCAACCGTAGCCATTTATTACGAAAGCCGATTAGCCAAACTAGGACTAATAGAAAACCAACTACCCAAAATAGACGACGAGGTAGATGAGTTAGCCGAAGATGAAGAAGAAAGCGCACAGGCTAAATTAAAAAGCCGTTGGGCCGCCCTAGAACGTGTGGTGGGTGCAGAACCCAGAATTGCCAGCGTAGCAGCCGATTTAGTTCACCACTTCGAACAACGTAACCAAGCACATGCCGGCAAAGCCATGGTAGTAGGCATGAGCCGAGAAATTTGCGTACATTTATACAACGCCATTATTAAGCTTAGACCCGATTGGCATAACACTGACCCTGAAAAAGGTTTTATCAAAGTAGTCATGACAGGTAGCGCCAGCGATAAAGCACTGCTACGACCACATGTTTATAGTGGACAAACCAAAAATAGATTAGCCCAACGCTTTAAAGACCCACTAGACAAATTAAAGCTAGTCATTGTGCGTGATATGTGGCTGACTGGTTTTGATGCCCCGTGCGTGCATACCTTGTATGTCGATAAACCCATGAAGGGCCACAACCTCATGCAAGCCATTGCGCGGGTTAACCGTGTGTTTAAAGATAAACAAGGCGGTTTAGTGGTGGACTATATTGGCATTGGCGAAGATTTAAAAAGCGCCATGAAAGACTACACTGCAGGCAATGGCAGAGGTAAACCCATAGTGAACGCACAAGAAGCCTTAGCCCTTTTGTTAGAAAAGCTAGAGGTATTGCAAAGTATGTTGCATGGCTTTGATTACAGCAACTTTAAAAATGCAGCCCACACAACCTTAGCGGGTGCAGCCAATCATATTTTGGGCTTAGACACAGGCAAGCCCGGTCAACCAGAGCTTGATGGTAAAAAACGTTTTGCCGACAATGCCCTCGCCTTAAGCCATGCTTTTAGCTTGTGTTGCACCCTAGACGAGGCCAAGCAAGTTCGCGATGAAGTGGCTTTTATGCAAGCGGTTAAAGTCATTCTAACCAAACGTGAAACCAGTGCACAGCGCAAAACAGACGAAGAAAGAGAACTGGCCATTAGGCAAATTATTGGCTCTGCTGTGGTCTCTGGTGAGGTAGTTGATATTTTTGCAGCCGTGGGTTTAGACAAACCTAATATTGGTTTATTAGACGATGAATTTTTAACGCAGGTCAAAAACCTACCCGAACGCAATTTAGCAATTGAATTATTAGAACGTTTATTGCAAGGCGAAATCAAAAGCCGTTTTGCTGGCAACCTAGTACAAGACCGGAAATTTAGCGAGATGTTAGCCGACGTTATAAGACGTTACCAAAACCGAAGCATAGAAACTGCCAAGGTAATGGAGGAACTAATTGAAATGGCCAAAAAATTTAAAGCCGCCGCCAGCCGTGGCGAACTACTGGGCCTGCATGAAGATGAAATCAAGTTTTACGACGCACTCGCCAATAACGAATCTGCCGTACGAGAACTACAAGACGAAACCCTCAAAAAAATCGCCCAAGAACTGACCGCCAGCCTAAGAGCCAACCTAACTGTCGATTGGTCTGAAAGAGAAAGCGTAAGAGCCCGCCTACGCATAATGGTAAAACGCCTACTTAGAAAATACAAATACCCACCCGACCAAACCGATGAAGCAGTAGAGCTAGTGCTAATGCAGGCGCATAGTTTGGGGGAGGAGTGGGTGTGAGGGGTTAGTAAAAGCTTGTGACTACTCTTTAGATTTTTGTTAATTTCTAAATTGCCATTACCCAATCAACTTCTCTCACGATTGAGATTTCATATACTCCACTTTCTACC
>JALQUL010000441.1 GCA_023260735.1 Limnohabitans sp.
ATACGAATTTCTGCGAGCAGGTCCGTTGCCGAGAAAGAAATCTTGGGAAAAAAATCATATTTTTTTTGTGGATGAGGTCGATAAATAACAGTGAGATATATTTCAGTGGCCATGAGACCACCTTGTTCTAAATCTTTGTAATACCGATTGAGCATTTGTTCACTGAAGTCATTGCCAGCTACTTCTAGCCGGTCTTGAATATTTCTTCTGACCCTATGAATCCAAAACGCAAAATGACCATTGGATAAACTCCTCACTAATAAGTTGAATTGATCCATTTTGACAAGTGCCTGTGCTTTAGATAGTCCTTCAAAGGATAAGCCTTCAATTGACCATGTACTTAAGTAGTCCCCTTCTTTGGTGCTGACTATAGATTCAGCTACACAACTAGAGAATGGCAAATGATGACTGATAAGATCTTCTGTGCTGGCATTAAATGTATGAACTTTCATGACATATTCCCTTGGTATAAAGCTTAAGAAATAAAAATGAACGGCATCCTTAAGATGCAATCCAAGGGTGTTTGCGCAAGGTGTAATCATGGGGCGAGCTACTTTGACAACCCCAGTAGTCAATATTGCGCCTAGCGCTTTTGCTTTGCAGTTGAAGCATGAGTTGATGGAGTTTTTGATCGTCATGCTTGCAAATAATGCGCATATACAAAAGCAAAGTGACGTTGCAGGCTAAAGTCAAAAAACAAATGAGTTGGCCCAATAACAATAGGCTCCAAATAGATAATAAAAGTCCTGTCATGCAGCAAATAATGAGCGGTAAAAGGGGTATGCCTAAAACCATTGCGGGCCTAGTCGCCCCTTTAAAAATGGGATCCATGAAGAACTCTTTAGTGAATGGAGTTGCTTAACTTAAAACAGTACCTGCAATAGAGGCCGCACCGCCAATTAATACCCCACCCCAAAAGATAGGAGCAATGTCTTTCCATTGAGCCGCTTGGAAAACCATTCTGAAACCACAAAACATAATGGCAATAGTCACAACTAATCCACCAATAACGGTGAGCTCATTGATTACTTTCTGCATAAGGGTACTGGAGTTACCTAAGACTTGTGCATGGACGCAGGAATGAAAGTAAACCCCACAAATGATGAAAAAGAACTTTGTAAACGCCAATCTAATGGACTTGGCAAATTTTTGAGTAAACATGGGGACTCCCAAAAAAATTGAAGGTTAAGCTTATCGCACAACCCCAATAATATAAATTTGGGTGATTATATGCAATCAAAATTCTATTTTTAGAATAAAAAATAACAAATTATTTTCAAATGTTGTTTTTTGATGGTGTTTGTTACTTGAAATTGAGTAGAGTCAATAGGTGGTAGAAGTAGATCTTGTAGAATGCGAGGTCAAAAAAATGCCATGCATTCAATTAAGAATGCATGGCATTAGTCAGTAGGTATCAACAAGAAGGGTTTAGGCACCCTTCTAGGTATTATGCTGATGCAGGTAGGTCAACAGACTCTTTGTCTAATTTAATGACAATAGAGTTCAAACCACAGCGCTTGCTAATTAACAAAGCTGGGGTTACTGTTTTGAATACGCGTGGGCGGTTGTGATGTTTAATGCGAACCATGAATGAATCACGTTCACGCTTTAACATTAATACATGTGTACCAGCTTCTTCCCAAGGCAATAGAAACGCTTCCATTTTGACGGAGTTGTTTTCTTTACATAATTTTTCTAATTGGTGCACTTCTAAAAGTTTCATGATGAGTCCTAGTCATAGTAGTCAGTGAGAGAAAAAAGACTATCAAAAATAATAGGTCTTTTACTTATTCTAGCTTGTTTTGATAATAAATTTCACCACAACTTAAAAATGGGGGGAGCTAAAACCCTTATTCTTGTTTCTGTCTTGGCGTCATAAGTCAATAAATGATATATATTTCAAAAGCTTAGACTTGATACTGAGAGTGTCTTTTTTACAACAATTTGAGCATTATTTGTCTTCAAAATTTATTTTTTGATGGAAAAGTTCAATTTTCACCATTAAATTTAATAGGTTTTTTGGAGTTACTTCGAAATCGTTTTTTTTTATTTTGTATAAGGAATTGACAGTATTTTTTTAATAATTGAGAAGTTTGGAGTTTGAGGGTTCTAACAAATTAGTATTTTTTATTATTAAATAGTTCTATTGGTTTGATTTAAACGGCAAGTTGCAGTCAAAATGAAGCTTGTTTAACCTTATAAAAGAGCAAAAAAGTACATGTCTTCACATTCTTTCGAAAATTTAACTCCAGAAGTGGTGCTTGAGGCATTAGCAAGCGTAGGCTTTATGGGCGATGGCAGACTGACTGCATTGAATTCTTATGAAAATAGGGTTTATTGGGTCAGACTCGAAAACGGGGAGTCAGTGGTCGCAAAATTCTATCGTCCAAATCGCTGGACTCTAGATCAAATTCTAGAAGAGCATCGTTTTACACAAGAGTTGGCTGTGGCTGAGATACAAGCGGTTGCACCTATTTTGGTGGACGGGCAAAGTTTGCATCTTTGGAATACCTATTACTTTAGTGTGAGTCCTTATAGAGGCGGTAGAGCCCCCGATTTAGATGCTCCTGAGGTATTGGGCTGGATAGGTCGATTTTTGGCTAGAATTCACACTATTGGTCAAGCCAAGCCGTTTTTGCACAGGCCAGCTTTAAATTGGCAAAACTTTGGCAAAAACTCTCAACAAAAACTATTGGCATCGCAGCTCATTCCAATAGAGCTGGAAGATCATTGGAATCAGGCAGTAGAACAAGCACTTCAAGCCGTAGCCGCACACTCATGTTTATTGCTAACAGAAATGGCCATCATTGAGCAAGTTCAGTCTAAGCTCTCACTTGAAGATCAGCATCAACCCTTAGCTGTCAGTTATCTTCGCACTCACGGGGACTGCCATCCTGGCAATATTTTGTGGACACCAGAAGGCGCACAATTAGCTGGTCCCCATTTTGTGGATTTAGATGATGCTCGGATGTCTTTTGCTGTGCAGGATTTTTGGATGTTATTGAGTGGTGATAGGCGTCAAAGAACAGGGCAATTGTCCATGCTATTAGATGGCTATGAGCAAGTCAGAAATTTTGACAGGAGGGAGTTGGCTTTAATTGAACCTCTAAGAACCTTGCGTTTGATTCATTACAGCTCTTGGTTGGCAGACAGATGGCAAGATCCAATTTTTCCGATTAATTTCCCTTGGTTTGGTACGCATCATTATTGGCAAGAACAAATTCAAAATTTAAATGAACAAATAATAGCGATGCAAGAAGATGTGTTAATGGTTTAAACAAAAAATAAGCCCTAGCAGTTCCTAGGGCTTAGGACGAGTATTAGCTAGAACTCAACATGCAAAAGGGAATGCATGTTGAGAGCTTGTTAGCTCAAAAGGGCGTTGACTCTTTTCACATAAGCGGCTGGGTCACTTGGCAATCCACCATCAGCAATTAAGGCTTGATCAAATAAAATGTGAGCTAGATCATTGAAGTGAACTGAACCGTCTAATTTTTTAACCAAAGCATGGTCTGCATTGATTTCCAAAATAGGTTTCACATCGGGAGCTGCTTGGCCAGCTTGTTTTAGCATTTTGGCTAATTGTAAGCTCATACCATTTTCCTCTGACACTAAACAGGCAGGGGAGTCGACTAAGCGAGTGGTAACACGTACGTCTGTTGCTTTGTCTTTTAAAGCCTCTTTTAACTTGGCAATTAAAGGCTTTACTGTCTCAGCGGCTTGTTCAGCTGCTTTCTTCTCTTCTTCATCTTGTAAGTCACCTAGGTCAAAAGCACCTTTAGCTACGCTTTGCATAGGTGTACCATCAAACTCAGTTAAGAAGTTAACCGCCCACTCATCTACACGGTCG
>JALQUL010000077.1 GCA_023260735.1 Limnohabitans sp.
AAAAACCAACTATTAAATGGCAATATCGTCTTCTTCACCTGTACGAATACGCACTACTCGTTCTACTTCAGTAACAAAAATTTTACCATCGCCAATTTTACCGGTACGAGCAGCCCTTACGATGGCATCTACACAGGTTTCCACGTCAGCGTCTCTCACCACAATTTCCACTTTTACTTTTGGCAAAAAATCTACTACATATTCGGCACCACGATACAGTTCGGTATGACCTTTTTGACGACCAAAGCCTTTAACTTCCGTTACGGTAAGACCTGTGACTCCACATTCAGCCAAAGCCTCACGAACTTCTTCTAATTTGAAGGGTTTTAAAATTGCGGTAATGAGTTTCATAATTTTTTATGCCAAATAAGAGTTAGTAATAGGATAACGCCAGTCTTTACCAAAACTGCGTTGCGAAATTCGAATACCTACAGGAGCTTGTTTGCGCTTGTATTCGTTGATTTTAATCAATCGTGCCACTTTCTCAACATCGGCACGAATAAATCCTTGGGCCACTATATCGTTAATGCTAACATTTTGCTCCATATAGAGCTCCACTATGGCATCTAACACATCATATTCTGGCAAAGAATCTTGGTCAGTTTGATCTGGCCTTAGTTCCGCACTAGGTGGACGGGTCAAAATTCGTAATGGAATGGGATCATTAACCGTTTGATAAGGATTATTTTGATTACGCCAATAGCATAATTCATAAACCGTGGTTTTAAGCAAATCTTTAATAACCGCAAAGCCGCCTGCCATATCTCCATAAAGTGTGCAATAACCTGTAGAAAATTCTGATTTATTGCCGGTGGTTAAAACAATATGACCTAATTTATTCGACATCGCCATTAAAAATACCCCCCTAATCCGGGCTTGGATATTTTCTTCTGTGGTGTCTTCAGGTCGCCCTTCAAAAATAGGGCTTAAGGATTGTTTAAATGATTCAAATTGGGGCAGGATTGAAATTTCATCATACACAATGCCTACCCTTTTAGCCATTTCTCTTGCATCGACCACTGAAATATCAGCGGTATAAGGGGATGGCATCATAACGGCCCTGACCTTATCGGCACCTATTGCATCAACCGCTACTGCTAATACTAAGGCAGAGTCAACACCACCAGACAAACCCAATAAGGCACCAGGGAATCTGTTTTTACCAATGTAATCACGAACGCCCATTACCAGAGCATGCCAAATACTTTCTAAACGCTCCATGTGAGGCTGAATGTTGGCTGGATTGGTTTGAATACTCAACGTACTACCCTCAGCAGCGCTTTGAACTTCTAGATAAAAATCATCTGGGGTAAAACTCTGTGCTCTGGCGACTACTTGTCCTTGAGCGTTGAGGGCGAAAGAAGCACCATCAAAAATAAACTCATCTTGACCGCCCACCATATGTGCGTAAACCAACGGTAGATTGGTTTCTTGACAACGTTGAGCCATCACTGCTTCTCGCTCTTGGGCTTTGCCCTTATGAAACGGCGAAGCATTGGCTACTAATAAAATTTCTGCGCCAGCATTTTTTAAACAACTTGCCAGTCGTGGCTTCCAAGCGTCTTCACAAATGAGTAAACCCACTTTGACTGTTTGTTCTGGTGCAGATCGAATGGGTAAATCGAATAAACCTAATTGCTGACCCGAGGCAAAATAACGTTGCTCGTCAAATACCGCATAATTGGGTAATTCTTGCTTATAGTAGGTATCTAGGACTTGACCTTCAAAAACACGACTCATAGCATTAAAACAAGCACCAGAGGCATCGTCTTTTAATGGGTAGCCCACTAATACAGAAAGTCCTTTTAAATGGGCTAAAGCGTTGGCGATGGCATGTAATTGCTCTTGGCAGTGCTGCAGAAAAGAAGACCTTAATACCAAATCTTCGGGGGAGTAGGAAGAAATAGATAACTCGGGTGTTAACACCCAACTTGCACCATTGGCATAGGCTTGCTGGGCATGAGCGATAATTTGCTCGCTATTGCCTTTTAGATCACCTACTTTTAAATTCAGTTGCGCTATGCTGATTTTGAAAGACATATAAAAAAACCTTTGTACAAGCCATTGCCTCGCAACTAGCTTTAAAAAACTGAGCCATAAAACTGATTAAGCCCTATTTTACGCCAGCTTTTTCTAATTGTTTAAACTCCACTACCAGATTGGCTAGCGCTTTATTGAGGCTAGTTCAATATTGCGGATTGAATAAAAGGTAAATTAAGTGACACAACAGACGCATACTAAGAGTGACTCGACTCAAGAACCTTTGATTTCTCGAATAGAAGTCAAAATTTTAGACTCTATGACTCAAATAGAAATGTCAAGTTATGAACAACTTAGGTTGGTTCAGAGCCATGACACCCCTTTTTTAAGTTACGCCTATTTAAGCGCCCTGCACGATAGTCAATGCGCCAACCTTGAAACTGGTTTTCAGTTTCAACTGTTAACCCTATGGGATCAACAGGAGTTACTAGCAGCCTGTCCTTTTTACATCAAAAATCATTCTATGGGAGAATATGTTTTTGATCAATCTTGGGCTAATGCCTATCATCAACATGGACTTGAATATTACCCAAAAATAACTATTGCACCTCCATTTACCCCAGTGCCAGGTAGCCGTTTATTAGTTCAACATGAGCACTTTAGACCTCTCCTTTTGAAAGCGCTTGAAAACTTTGCAAAGCAAAATAAGTTGTCCTCTATTCATATGTTGTTTGCCTCTAATGAAGACTTAACTGCCGCAGCACAAGCGGGCTGGTTATTGCGACATGGTGTGCAATTTCAT
>JALQUL010000092.1 GCA_023260735.1 Limnohabitans sp.
TAACTTTTTGTTTATTGCTGCACTCTCATTTTTAGGCTTGGGTATTCAACCACCTTACGCCGATTGGGGTGGTATGGTAAAAGAAAATGCAGCCGCCATTAATTTTGGAATGTTGGCTCCTATTTGGCCTGCTCTTGCCATTACCACTCTTACCGTTGGTATTAACTTAGTGGTGGACTGGTTGTTATCAATTTCAGCACAACCGTCTGGTGCACAGGCAGAAATGTAAGGCGAATCATGTCAGAAAAAATTATTCTTAATATCAAAGGACTCCAACTCTCTGGTGTACGCTCTGGTGCACTTATTGTTAAAGGAGTAGATGTTCAACTAGAAGCGGGTCAAGTTTTAGGCCTTATTGGTGAAAGTGGTGCAGGAAAATCCACCATTGGTTTGGCCGCCATGGCTTATGCCCGAGCTGGTGTTCACATTGCGGACGGTTCAATTGAAATTGATGGCGTTAATCTTCGCGCTTTAAAAAGTGTCGATAGGCGCGCAGTTCGTGGTCGCCGGATTGCCTATGTCGCTCAATCTGCAGCCGCCGCTTTTAACCCTGCTCACACCATCATGGATCAAGTATGTGAAGCACCTGTTTTGCATAAAGTAATGAATCGCGCAGAGGCGGAAGCTTGGGCGGTCAAACTGTTTACTTCGCTTGACCTACCCGACCCTAGTAACTTTGGCAAACGCTACCCGCATCAGGCTTCAGGTGGTCAATTACAGCGTGCCATGGCCGCTATGGCAATGTCTTGCCGCCCCGATATTTTAGTCCTTGATGAACCCACTACTGCCTTAGATGTCACCACACAAATTGAAGTTTTAATCTTATTAAAATCTTTAATTAAAGAATATAAAACAGCCGCTCTTTATATCACCCACGACTTAGCCGTGGTAGCTCAAATCGCTGATCGTATTAAAGTATTACGTCACGGACTTGAGGTAGAAGAGGGAACGGTAGATGAAGTATTACAAACCCCTAAGCAAGAGTACACGGCTAAATTAGTCGCTGTAAGGGGCGCTGCGGCTAACGAACGTGCCAGTCAAGATAGCGTAACCAACGAAGCGGTATTAACGCTTAAAAGTGTAGATGCCGCTTATGGTTCATTCAAGGTAGTAAAAGAGGTTAGCCTTGATGTCAAAAAAGGCGAAACCGTGGCGGTAGTTGGAGAATCAGGTTCTGGTAAATCCACTTTGGCAAGGGTAATTACAGGCTTATTACCGCCTGTAGGTGGTACCATTGAATATAAAGGAATTGCTTTACCTAAAGCATTGTCAATGCGTTCCAAAGAGTTAAAGCGGACCATTCAATTAGTTTATCAAATTCCAGATGTAGCCCTTAACCCACGTCAAACTGTAGCCCAAGTCATTGGTCGCCCGCTTGCTTTTTATTTTGGCATGAATAAGGCACAGATTCAAAAACGTAATGAAGAAATTATGGATTTGGTTGAATTACCACGTGACTTCTTAACACGTCGTACTACCGAGCTTTCTGGTGGTCAAAAACAACGTGTTTGTATTGCTAGGGCCTTGGCTGCGAATCCCGATTTAATCTTACTTGATGAACCCACCTCTGCTTTGGATCCTTTAGTGGCTGAAGAAATTCTAAAGTTACTGAAGCGCTTGCAACAAGAATTAGGTTTGTCTTATATTTTAATCACCCACGATTTAGACGTAGTACGCCGGATTGCTCATCGCACAGCCGTCATGTTACAAGGTTCATTTGTTGCATTTGAGGACACTGCCCGTATTTTCGAAGGTCCGTATCATGAATACACCGAAAAACTGGTAACTGCTGTTCCAGTGATGCGCAAAGATTGGTTAGATGGCGTGTTAGCCAAACGTGCAGCAGCAAGCTCAACAGTCGCATAAGCCAATAAGTTTATTTAGCTGTTAAAAAGGTTGACTTGAATGAAGAATTCAAGTCAACCTTTTTTTAATGGCTAGCCTAAGTTAAGACACCTTAAATTGTTATAAAAGAGTTGATTTCTACTAATGAATTCTTTTTTATTTTTCAATAAAAAAAACCTTGGTTCTTGTACAAAACCAAGGTTTTTTTGAGGCTGTTTAACGGACTTAATTACACGTTAGCATCTGGGAATGAAGATTTGCGACGATTGACATAATCCAAAATAGCTTCATCTGTTGCGATATCTAATGCGGGGGCTTGATACTCATTGAGCATACGCTTATACATGGTGTTAGCACGCTTAGCCAAGTCTTGCTGACCTTCCGCTTCCCATTGCTCAAAACTATTGTTGTCGGTAATGGCAGAGCGGTAGAAAGCAGATTCAAAGTTAGCTTGAGTGTGTGCACAACCCAAGAAATGTTTACCAGGGCCTACTTCACGAATTGCATCCATGGCTTGACCGTTTTCAGAGATATCAACACCAGCTAACAAAGTATGCATCATACCAGCTTGGTCGGCGTCCATGATGAATTTCTCGTAACCCATGCTAAGGCCACCCTCTAACCAACCCGCTGTGTGCAATACAAAATTAACACCACCTAAAACCGTTGGAATTAAAGTGTTGGCAGACTCAGAAGCAGCTTGAGCATCAGCAATTTTAGAACCACACAAACCACCACCAGAGCGGAAAGGCACGC
Source organism: Limnohabitans sp. (assembly GCA_023260735.1). GTDB lineage: Bacteria > Pseudomonadota > Gammaproteobacteria > Burkholderiales > Burkholderiaceae_C > JALQUL01. Next base: position 2,602 of record JALQUL010000092.1, read on the forward strand.
CTAAACGACGAGCCAATGCGGCCATTACATACAATACCAAAGCTGGCTCTGGAGTTCCAAAAGTAGGGGCGCCAGATTGCATAGAAATGGAGGAAGCAAAGCTACCTAATACCACTGGTGCGCCTGGGTTGACCAATTGCACAAATGCCATACCTGCTAATGCTTCAGCCAATGTTTGAGCTGCAGTACCAGCAACAGTAACGGGTGACATAGCACCTGCCAAAATAAACGGCGTAATAATACAAGCTTGATTGGCTCTTGCATAAACTTTTGCTGCGCCCAACATGGTCTCGTCAAAAGTCATGGGCGAGTTAGCATTGATCAAGTTGATAATGCAGGTTTTGTTCTTACCAGTTGCAGGGTCAATAAAGTCATCACCAAACAAAATTTTGGTCATGGCAATGGTGTCTTCAGCACGTGAAGGATGTGTCACAGAACCCATAAAAGGCTTGTCATTGAATTTCATGTGTGCATAAACCATATCGAAATGGCGTTTATTCACAGGTAAATCAACTGGTTCACAAATCGTACCACCAGAGTGGTGCAATGATGTGGACATATGGGCTAATTTAACGAAATTTTGGAAATCGTTAATTGTGGCGTAGCGACGACCGTTGTCGAGGTCACGCACAAACGGTGAACCATAAGCAGGTGCAAATACGGTATTTAAACCACCGATTTCAACATTGTTGGCTGGGTTACGTGCATGTTGTGTAAAGGTGCGTGGTGCACTGGCCTGAACAATTTGTCTTGCCATGCCACGCGGGAAACGCACACGCTCGCCTTGCACATCACAACCTGCATTTTTTAGAATTTCTAAAGCTTCAGGATCATCACGGAAATCAATACCGACTTCTTCTAGAATGGTGTCTGCATTGCGTTCGATGATTTGCAAGCCTTCTTCATCTAAGACTTCGTAATAAGGTACTTTACGGGTGATGTAGGGTACAGATGAAGCAGAACGAGCAGCACGAGCAGCACGTTTAGCATCACGACCGCCGCCAGCACGACGCCCACGTGGAGCCTCTGCAGCGGGGGTGGCGGTTGTTGAGTTATCCATTGACTTGACTCCTGAGTGGCAAATAATTAACAAAAAGTTGGTGCTTGTACACCAAACTGAAAACACATTAAAAGTTAATAGTCTATTCGTATAAAGCTAAAAACTCATACCGTGCATGAATTAATCTATTGCACTAAGTATTACACATCAAACAAAACCGAATAGTCTTAAGGCGACCTTGCTAGTCTTAAGTCGCCACAAAAGCCATACTATAAATGGGGGAATTGGGAGAGTATTTTACCCTTGGTTGAAAATCTTGCGCTTTCTCTCGTTTATAAATAATGAATTTTATCTAACATCTCATGAGCAGTGAGTGTGCTATCGCCCCCCCATATATCGGCTATTTTACCGTGCCAATAAACAGCTACCCGAGCAGCCTCAAAAGCCGATAAGCCTTGTGCTAGGGCAGCCCCCACCATACCGGCTAAAACATCGCCAGTGCCTGCAGTCGCTAGTTTGGCACTCCCTGATGTATTGACGCTAGGAGGTACAAAAGGGGCTGCAATGAGACTACCGCTGCCTTTTAAAACTACCACCACATTAAACTTATTGGTAATTTGTTGTACCGCTTGAAGCCGATTATTTTGTATCCATTCAGTGGTATTTTTTAAAAGTAAGGCAGCTTCTTTGGGATGAGGTGTGAGCACCGTTACCAATCCTAAACCAGCACGCATTTTGAGCATTTCTTGTAAATCATCTCGCTCTGCCAGACGGTTTAAGGCATCTGCATCTAATACCAAACTCTCGGTATTAGCTAATAGCAGTGGTAATACTTCAGCGACTTGATGGCCTCCTCCACAACCAGCCACTACTGTCAGGCCTTTTACATTTTTAGAATCAGTAAGCGCCAATTCAGTCACTGTCCTCTGCATTAAATCGGCTCGAATAGGATGTGAGCAGGGGGTTGGAGATAATAAACTTAAATATACTTTTCCAGCCCCCGCTTTTAATGCCGCTGTCGCAGCCAATATAGCAGCACCTTGCATTCCTTCAGCACCAGCTACAACAGCAACCGCTCCAAAACTTCCTTTATGGCTACTATTGGGTCTCAACATCGTTTGGGGAGCAGAAGCTAAAAAAGCAATTGGAGAAAAATCAAAACCATTGAGTTGACCTTTTTTCTCTTCTACCAACTCATCTAACCATACTTGACCAGCGACGTCTTTTCCCGAAGCAGTAAACAAACCGGCAGACAAGGCGATAAGGGCTAGCGTAGCGTCGGCTATAACCCACTTATCGTGTAATGAGTTTTTTTCAGTGAGTGTAGCCTCACTTGTTAGCACCGCACCAGTATCTGCAACTAATCCGCTTGGAATATCAACGGCCAATACAAAAGCATTTAACTGATTTATTTGTGCGGCACATTCAGCCATTAACCCTTGTAGTGGCCTAGTGGCACCAATACCTAACATGGCATCTATGACACAATCAACCGACTCTAAAAAAGTATGCTCAGGAATTTGAGTTTCGATATGAATCCCTAATGACTGCGCCTTGGTCAAGGCCCATGCAGCATCTATAGGCGCTTTTGAACTGTCACCACAATAAGTAAGACGAACTTTTTTACCCTTTTGGTGAAGACAACACGCGGCAATTAAGCCGTCACCGCCATTATTGCCCGGACCACAAACCAACCAAAATATTTGTGCATGAGCTTGTAAAGCTTGGGCTAACTGCGCCACTTTTAGACCTGCTGTTTGCATTAGAAAATGCTCGGGCAAGTTAGCTTGATAGGATTGCTCCATGGCTCTTTTAGATGCACTTGACAATAGTGGGTAAGATTTTGAATCTTGAATTAATTGCATAAAATAGAACCTCCTATCTATTAGAAAGTAACAAAGGCTAAAAAAGCTATAACAAAATCTTGAAGTACTTTTATGATACGGTCTTAAAAGGTCTTTCTCGCTGGCATTTTTATTCATAATAACTATGCATAAGCAAAATCCAAGCAATAAGCCATTTCAATCCTGCCCATTACAGGGTGCACTAAGTTTTGCTACAGCTTTCAAATTCAATTATTAATTGGCTAGAATTAAAAAATGAAAATCAATTCACTTTCCGACCTTGCACAACTGAGTCAAGCCCAAGGTTTAGTACTACGCCCTGGCGAAGATAATCTAGAGACTCCCAATACCAAACCAACTCATCTTACACCCGCCCAGCATAAAGTACGTATTATGTTGGAAACAAAAGGCCGTGCAGGCAAAGGGGTTTGTGTAATTAGAGGTTTAGACTTTGATGCCACTCAATTACAAAAACTATGTAAAGAGTTAAAAAATTTTTGTGGTACTGGCGGCACGGTAAAAGATAAAAACATAGAAATTCAAGGCGACCATATGCAAAAGATTATGGATTATTTAGCTAAACAAAATATTGCCTCTAAAAAAGCAGGTGGTTAAAAACGCTCTAGAAAACAGTTTTTATGATGGATGATTAATCTTTACTAGGTAAGCCCCAAAAAATGCAAGCTGAAGATTTACAAAAATTAGTCGATACACGAATGCCCTTTGGTAAACACCAAGGTTGCCTAATTGCCGACCTACCAGGCAATTATTTAAGATGGTTTTCCAGAGAAGGTTTTCCCAAAGGAGAAATTGGTCGTTTACTTGAGTTAATGAATGAAATAGACCATAACGGACTTTCCTTTTTACTTCAACCCTTAAGAAACCAATAAGTCACCACGTAGTTTGGTCTTTTGCGTTAAATACCACCCGCAAAATAAAGTAAAAACTCATCATCAGTCCCCTTAGTAGCTCAACGCTCTTTGTTGAAATAAAGGGTGAGCTACCCATCAATTTTGAATGTGACCATTTTTAATTCTGTTCAAATTCAATAAGTTGCTACAGGAAAGGCAATCACTCACTTCGTTTATTTCAGTTCAAAAAAGCTGACTATTGTTTTCAAGCCACAAATTGAAAAAAGAATCATTATTATTTGCAAATGATAACTATTCTCATTTACAATTCAATCATCTTGAAATTTATTATTATTTTTTTTGGAGTTGTCATGAAATTTTCAAAGTTATTACTCGCTTCTTTGTTAAGCATGGGTACTTTCGCCTCAGCCCCTGTCGCTTGGGCCCAGTCCAATGTAATTAACGTTTATTCAGCCCGTCACTACCCTAGCGACGATATTTTGTACAGTGGCTTCACTCAAAAAACTGGTATTAAAATTCAACGCGTCGATTCAGATGATGCTGGAATATTAAATCGACTCAAAGTAGAGGGCAGCTCCTCGCCAGCAGATGTTATTTTGCTAGTAGATGCCGCCCGTCTATGGAAGGCAGAATCTGACGGTTTATTTTTACCGATTCAATCCAAGCTACTAGCCGACTCTATCCCTGACCAATTTCATTCAGAAAAAAAACCAGAGGGCTATACCTGGTTTGGTTTCTCAAATCGTGCCCGTGTAGTGGTATATAACAAAACCATGGTTCAAGCACAAGACCTAGATACTTATGAAAAATTGGCCGACCCAAAATTGAAAGGTAAATTGTGCACACGTTCAGGTTCACACCCCTATAACCTTAGTTTATTTGGCTCTATGTATGAACACATAGGCCCAGAAAAAACCGAAAACTGGTTAAAGGGTTTAGTTGCCAACATGGCAAGAGACCCTAAAGGAGGCGATACCGATCAAATTAAGGCAGTTGCCTCTGGCGAATGCGGGGTCGCCATTACCAACACCTATTATTTCGCAAGACTTATGCGTTCAAGCAATCCTCAAGAGAAAGCTATCGCAGAAAAAGTAGCTGTGATATTTCCTAACCAAAACTCTTGGGGCACTCATTTAAATATTGCTGGGGGTGCAGTGGCCAAGCACTCTAAAAATAGTAAGCAAGCAATTGCCTTTTTAGAGTATTTAGCCACTCCAGAAGCACAAAACCATTTTGCCAATGGTAATAATGAATGGCCAACCGTTAAAGGCGTTAGTTTTGACAATCCGGCCTTAAAAGCAATGGTAGGAAATAATGGCTTTAAATCGGAAACTATTGCTGTTAATAAAGTGGGCATGAACCAAACCAAAGTCCAACAAATATTAGACCGAGTGGGTTATAAATAATTTTATTAACTCATTTCAATTTTTATTAGACCCATCTTTCATACAACAGGGGTCAAGACAAGAGCCAGCCAGTTCACTTCAGTTTTGAAGTAATAGCCAGCCAACTTATAAGTTTTAAAACTTATTATTTTTTGCTATTCATCACAACTGGAGTTTATATGTCTAAGCTTTTTGCTCAAGGTATCCCCTTTGCCCCTAAAAAAAATGGGCTCTCTCAAATTTTACCCCTCAGTGTTTTATTACTAGCACCCAGTTTAAGCACTAGTGTTGCTTATGCTCAAGAAAGTACACTTGCGCCAGTGGTTGTCAAAGAAAAAAAAGAACAAGCCTTGGGTAAAGACAGTGTAAAAGCTGACCTTACCAGTATCGGTAAAGGTAAACAACCACTGCGCGACATCCCACAATCCATTACGGTAGTCACTGAAAAATTAATTGATGATAGAAACCTTGATACCCTAAAAGAAGCACTCCGCAATACGGCAGGAATTACCTTTTTGGCTGCAGAAGGTGGCGAAGAAGATATTCGTTTGAGAGGTTTTTCATTACAGGCAACTGGGGATGTTTTTGTAGATGGTATGCGTGATCCGGCATTCTACGATAGAGACACTTTTGCACTTGACCGTATGGAAGTATTAAGAGGTTCTGCATCTATGTTATTTGGCCGTGGCTCTACGGGCGGCGCAGTTAACCAAGTCACAAAAAAGGCACATTTAATATCAGAGAACTTAGTCGATGTAACGCTTGGTAGCCATCAATATGCAAGGGCTCAGGCTGATTTGAATTTACCCCTGGAAAATAATAATGCAGTGCGAATTAATGCAATGGGTAATAAAGCCGACAACAACGGTTCTGGTAGCTCTATTAATAAACAAGGCATCGCAGCCAACCTCCGAACTGGCATTGGCGAAAAGCATGAGTTTTCGGCCTCTATTTATCATTTAAATAATGATAATGGTATGAATTATGGACTGCCTTGGGTTTTGCCTAACGCGCAAGCCAGCGATTTAGATAAAACAATAATTCCACTTGATCCAACTGCTTATTACGGCATGGAGAGCGATTACAACCATGGCAAAGCAAGCATGGCTACTTTAGAGCATACTTTTAGAATTGACCCTCAGACAGAACTCAAAACACAATTACGTAAAGGAGAGTTTTCTAGGGATCAACGGGCAAGTGCGATTAGATGGAATGCGCCATCAAATGGCCCAAACACTGGCAATACAGGCCCAGCGAAACCTACCCTTATTAGCAATCTAACTAATAAAACAAAACTTTATAGGGGCACTAACAATAAAATTCAAGATTTAGATCAAGTTTTATTGCAATCTGACTTTACCACTAGCACCACCCTATTAGGACAAAAACACGACATACTTAGTGGGATTGACTTTGCCAAAGATAAAAAAGTGGTTTATGCCACTCGTGATGCAAGCCAAGGTAGCAAAGTAGCCAACAAAGCAGCAACTACTTTGGGCACACCTAATGATGGTGCTTTAGTCAACGAATCAGCCCGCTTATTAAGAATTAATAATCAATATGACTCAACTGCTTGGGGTGTTTATTTACAAGACACTTTACACATTAATTCCAACTTCAAGTTAGTAGCCGGTCTTCGCTACGATAGTTTAAAAGGTGACTACAATAGCTTTGAAAATCCAGTAGGACTGGTAGCAAACGGAAAGAAATCAAGCTACAGCATGAATGTAGGAGAATGGAGCCAGCGTTTAGGTGCCTTATACCAACCAGATGACTCACATTCTTATCATATTTCTGGCAGCTCTTCGTTTAACACCTCAGGCGATACTTATTCATTAAGCCAACAAAATCAAAATTTGGACCCAGAAAAGAGTTTGAACTTTGAAGTAGGTGCCAAAATTGACTCGCAAGATAAACGATTCTCTACTCGTTGGGCGGCCTTTAGAACGACAAAATTAAATGAACGCAATACTGACCCTTTATTGTCAGTCGTTACTCTTTCTGGTAAACGCCATGTCACTGGCCTAGAACTAGATTTCACTGGAAAAATTAGTCCTCAATTAGAGTTATACGGATCAATCATGTTGATTCCTGACGCAAAAGTAGATGCAGCAGCACCTTGCTCTAAGGGTAGTAATTGTTCACAAAATACGCCCGGTGAACGAGTGGGAGATAGGCCTGCTTTAACTCCTATTTACAGTGGCACATTGTGGGCGACCTATGCCCTTAACTCCCAGTGGCGAGTAGGTACGGGTTTGAATTTTAGAGGTGAACAAAAACCAACTCGCTCTGAATTTAAAGTACCCGCTTTTGTTACCGCAGATCTCATGGCTGAATTTAAACAAAACGATAAATTAACTTGGCGCCTTAATGTGAGCAATATAGGCAACCATTTATATGCCGATCAACTTTATCCGGGCCACTATGTAGCAGGAACGGGGCGACTCGTGCAGCTCAACGCCTCTTTTAGTTTTTAATTTTAAATATCAATTAGATTCAATTCAATGTATCAAGTACTACCTCAATTACTAGACAAGCAATCGCTTAAACAATTAGATTTATTGATTCAAAAATCAAGCTGGGAAAGTGGTCGAGGTAGCGCTGGCGATCAAGCCATACTTGTTAAAAACAATCTTCAATTACAAAAATCACAAGCCTCGTTTCAATTGATTCATGAGATTTTACTTGAGGCTTTACAAGCATCAGAAGCATTTTTATCGCTTACCCTTGCGCATAAAATTTATCCGCCCACTATTAACCGTTATAGTCCGGAACATCCTGAATATGGCGCTCATTATGATAACTCTGTACGTTTAAGGTCAGATGGGCAAAGAGTGCGAGCTGATTTGTCTTGTACCGTATTTTTATCTGACCCTTCTGAATATGAAGGGGGTGAACTCATTATTCATGAACAATCTGCCAGGCATACGATTAGGCTAGAAGCGGGCTCGGCGCTTATATATCCGGCAGATTGTTTACATCAAGTAACAGCGGTCACAAAGGGCGTAAGAACCGCCGCTTTTTTTTGGATACAAAGCATGGTAAGACAACATTCGCAACGCAATTTATTAATTCAACTAGATCAAAACATACAAGACCTGCGAAACACCTTAGGCAACACCCAGCAAACATTGGGTTTAACTGGTGTTTATCATCAACTATTAAGACAATGGGCCGAAATATGAATTCAATTGTTCATCCAATTTTAGCCAACTGGCATGATTTTGCAAGGCATGCACAAGATCGTATGAGTGAGTCTGCTTGGGCTTATTTTGATGGTGCATCAGGTGATCAAATCAGTAAAAAAAATAATATTGCAGCTTGGCAAGATTTATTTTTAGTACCTCGCGTATTAAAAAAATTTAAAAGCATTTCAACACAGTGCAATCTGTTAGATCAAACTTTTGACTGGCCTATTGTAGTGGCTCCTATGGCGCATCAAAAATGGGCCCATCCAGAGGGTGAGTCGGCGATGGCACTTGCCTCTAGTGCTTTAAGTGTAGGACTTACTTTAAGCATTCAATCAAGTACCAGTATGCAAAAAGTAGCCACCATTTATGATACGCAAAAAAGTAAAGGGCCCTTATGGTTACAACTCTATTGGACCGATTTAGCTGAAGTGCTTAATTGGATACAACAAGCGAAAGACTCATCTTACCAAGCGATTGTTTTAACTGTTGACTCCGCTATTCAAGGTGTTAGGGATGATCAAATAAAGCATGGGTTTTTGCTACCAGAAGCAGCTCAATCTGTACATTTTAAGCATAAAGAAAAAAATCTAGTCAGTACTAATTTTAAAGAAAATTTATTGCGTCAGCTCAAGCAGTCAGCCACATGGTCAGATATTGAAACCTTAGTAAAAATGTCTCCCTTACCCATTATTTTAAAAGGCATTAGTCATTTAGAAGATGCAAAGATTGCACTTGAGATCAAGGTAGCTGGAATAGTGATTAGCAACCACGGGGGACGTAACTTAGACACGGTGGCCAGTTCTGTTGATTTATTACAGGTAATTGCACCCTTTATAAGAAACCATGAAAAGCAATATGACAAAAAAAGAAGCCTCTTGTTAGTAGATGGAGGGATTAGAAGAGGCACCGATATCGTAAAAGCTTTAGCACTTGGCGCCGATGCAGTCATGATAGGCCGCCCCTGCATATACGGCCTAGCATGTGCAGGAAGTAAAGGTGTGGCGCAAATTTTAAAAAATATTCAAACTGAATTTCTAACGGCTATGGGCTTATTAGGTTGTAGTTCAATCGCTGAAATTAGTCCGGAAGTTTTAAAAGGAAAATGGTAATGAATAAACTAGCGGCAATTTATAATGTGTTTGATGG
>JALQUL010000157.1 GCA_023260735.1 Limnohabitans sp.
AAGCTCATCAAGATGTAGTTTACCCACATGATATTAGTGCACCTCACAACCCAAGCATTAAAAGTCGCTTTGCCATTTACCGCAACAATATATGGTCCTCATTAATTAATGGCCTAGCTGATAGTTATGAAGTGGTAAAAACATTAGTGGGGGAAGATTTTTTTAATGGCTTGGCACAAAGGTATATTGCAAAACACCCACCTCAATCTCCAATTATGTCGAAGTGGGGTGAACATTTTTCTGAGTTCATCGCCAACGACTTCAATTGTAAAAGTGTACCCTATTTAGCCGATGTAGCACAGCTTGAATGGCTCAGAATTAGTCTCTACCATGCCCTAGACGAAACACCATTAAGCACTACAGAAGTACAAACAATTTTGACGACGCACATCAATCAATTAATGGATTGCAGTATTCAAATGTTAAGCGCATCAGATATTTTGAACTCCCAATTTAATACCACTTCTATTTGGAGTTTACACCAGCAGTATGATAGCGCCACGCAAAGTGTAGAGCTAGAAAACGCTTTATTAGAACTTGATCTTTTTCAGCCTCAATCGATGTTGATCTGGCGTAATCAATTCACTATAGAAGTTATTCCTATTGAGCTCAGTACTGGCCATTTTTTGTCTGAGTTAAAAAAAGGACAAACCATTGGGCAAGCCATTACACATTGTATAGAAATTTATCCGGAACTTGAAATACCTCAGTTACTCGCTTTGGTTTTGCAATTGCCTTGTATTGCAGCAATACAACTTCACTCTTAATTAAAGGAACTCCTCATGCAAGCATTATTTGAAAAACTCCATCTTTCTACCCTACTTGATTTTAAATATACTTTATTGGCTTTTATTGCTCGCTTTTCGGTGGCAGGTGTATTTTGGAAATCTGGGCAAACCAAAGTGAGTGGTTTTGAGTTAGATATCGTGAACCAACAATTCTCACTTGGAACTATATCAGTTTCGGATTCTGCTCTAGAACTATTTAAAGAGGAATACCAACTACCTTTGATTCCTTATGAGTTAGCTGCCTATAGCGCCAGCGTCGCGGAACATATTTTGCCAGCCCTATTGTTATTAGGCATTGCTAGCCGATTTTCTGCTTTGGGTTTATTAATAATGACTTTAGTCATTCAGGTATTGGTTTACCCTAGTGCCTACACTCTGCATGGTTTATGGGCCAGCACTTTATTGATGATTATTTTTTATGGACCAGGAAAATTAAGTTTTGATCATTTAATTGCGAAAAAATATCATGCTTAAAGTAATTAGGTGAGTAGTAAAAACCTTAGCCAACAGATGAGCTTTTTTAGTTCATCTTTTTTTCATCTTTACACAAAAAAATTAAAAATAAATGTAAGAAATTGGAACTAACTCTGACTATTCAATACAGCATCAATTGATGTTGTTTTATTTTAATTTTTACGGAGATACAATCATGAGTTCATCTATCAAAACTTCTTCCTCTCTTTTAATCGCAGCTAGCTTGTTGGCTTTAGCGAGCATTGGTAACGCCGCTGAAGCACCAAAAGGTTCTTCTGGTAAAGCAGTGGGCGCTAACGATAACATACATTGCTACAACGCTCACGATTGCAAAGGTATGAGCGATTGCAAAACCGCTGAGCACGGTTGCAAAGGTCAAAACGCATGTAAAGGTCACGGTTTTAAAGCTTTATCGGCACAAATGTGTTTGTCTAAAGGTGGCACAATCGGTGATTTGTAATTTTTATAAGCAATTGCTTTTTTTTGTATAGTTCCTTTTAAAAAATAAAAGTGATTCCTTTAACCGAATCACTTTTTTTTTTGA
>JALQUL010000177.1 GCA_023260735.1 Limnohabitans sp.
AATTGAACAAAGGGCCTTGTGCCCACTGCGACCCATTGCATAGGACGGGAAACCCATTTAGCAACTGCTTCGGGGTACATTTGGCCTATTCGTTTTGGCACTAATTCGCCCAATAAAATAGAGATAAAAGTGATGGTAATAATCACAAATGCAGTGGCTGCTACATCTGCCACACCTAAACTGAGGCCATAATTTTGAAGTAGCACCGATAACTTACCGCTAAAAGCAGCTTCGCCTACAATGCCGTTAAGCATACCGATTGAGGTAATACCGACTTGCACAGTTGACAAAAACTGAGTCGGGTTGTCCATTAGTTCAACCGCCGCTTTTGCCCCTTTATCGCCCCCTTGTGCCATGGCACTAAGTAAAGATTTTTTACTTGCTGAAACAGCCATTTCTGACATTGCAAAAATAGCATTAATAAGGGTGAGAACAAGAATTAAAATAATATCCATTGAACTGAATTAAAAACTGAAAAAAGAGACTCAATTATGGCACTTTATTTAATCGGTGATTTACAAGGTTGTTATACCTCCTTGAGTCAATTGTTGCAAAAGCTTGATTTTTCGCCTAGCCGAGATACCCTTTACTTGTTGGGTGACCTCGTAAACCGTGGGCCTAAGTCTTTAGAAGTATTAGAAAATTTAATCAAATGGGGCAGTAGTGCGCAATGTGTTTTAGGCAATCATGATCTTCATTTATTGGCTGCTTCGACTGGGGCAAGGGCTTTACGACGCGATGACACACTAGATTTAATTCTTAATAGTCCACAAAAAATGCAGTTAATGGATTGGTTAAGGTACAGGCCTATGGCTTTACATCTGTCATTACCTAAAAATGAAATTTTAATGATTCATGCAGGGGTATTGCCGTCTTGGACCCTAGATCAAACACTCAGTTATGCCAAAGAAGTAGAAATGGTCCTGCAAAGTAATCACTATGCTGATTTTTTCAATCACATGTACGGTAACCAACCGAGTCGCTGGAGTGATGATTTAACTGGGTATGAAAGGTTAAGATTAATTACCAATACCCTTAGTCGTTGTCGCTTTGCCAACGCTAGCGACGAAATTGAGTTAAAAACCAAAGAGGGCTCGGGCGCAGCTCCTGCGGGCTTTATGCCGTGGTTTGAAATTCCGGGTCGCCAAACTGCTAACTGTTTAATCGCTTTCGGTCATTGGTCCACTATGGGCTTAGTCATGAGAGACAATATTTTAGCCCTAGACACAGGTTGTGTATGGGGCGGCAGCTTAAGTGCAGTAGAGATATATTCTGATGGCAGCATAGGCCCTTTAAGCCAAGTTGCATGTGAAGCTTGTTTAGACCCTCTAAAAGAAGCGTAATAAGCTGTAAGATTTGTATGCATGGCATTGATAACAAAGTGCTCTAAGGTGCTTCTGACCCATAGTTGATGTTGCATTATAAAAAAGCGTTGAACCAAGCAATAGCTTGGAGCCAGTCAATCGTTGAAGCGTTTTTCTATAGCAAACCTTAAGACCCATTTGCTAAATCTAGCGCCAACTGATTATGTTGCTTGATTAAAGGCTTTAAATCTAAAGTACTGAGTTGGCCATTTCTCACCACAACTTTGCCATTTACAATGGTATAAGCGGCTTTACTACTGGAACATAACATTAATGCTCCCACAGGGTCATGCACTGCACCACCTGCAAAATCAAGCGTGTTTAAATCAAAAATAGCTATATCTGCACACATGCCTGGTGCTAAATGACCGATGTCAGTTCGGCCCAATACTTTAGCCCCACCACGTGTGGCTAGAGCTAAGGCATCTCGGGCGGTCATTTCAGAGGGGCCTAAATCGCAACCAAAAAAACTTTGGCCTTGGGCGTTAGTTTGTGGGCCCTCAAGAGCTTTACCGACTCTTGCTAACAACATGGCTTGGCGAGATTCATTAATCATTTGAGCAGC
>JALQUL010000221.1 GCA_023260735.1 Limnohabitans sp.
TGAGTAAGCTATTGGTTAAGAACTTTAACTGTCGCTTTTTATCAAGACTTTAAAAAAGCCTAATGTATTTTAAAAAGACTTTGGCTTGCAATAGGGGGGGGTTTTCCCTCTATTAAAGCCAAATTTACCTATATAAATGCCGTTTATTACATTTATGGTACGTGATTCTACAACTAGTTAAAAAACTTTGCCCGAATCGACTTTTCAATACCTGCAGCATCTAGTCCACACAGAGACAATAACTTGGCCGGATCACCGTGCTCTATAAATTGATCGGGTAGGCCTAAATGCAAAATAGGCTGTGTAATACCCAAATTAGCTAAGGCTTCGTTTACTGCGCTGCCTGCCCCGCCCATTACTACGCCCTCTTCTAAAGTCACCCAAGCTTGATGAGCAGGTGCTAATTGTTTTAACATATCGATATCAAGTGGTTTTACCCAACGCATATCGACTACCGTAGCGTTAATTTTTTCAGCTGCTTCTAGAGCAGGATACAGCATACTACCAAAAGCTAAAATAGCAATTTTTTCACCTTGGCGTTTAATGAAAGCCTTTCCAAATTCTGATCCCTCTAGGCTGTTATTCGGAATGGTTCCAACTCCAGAACCACGTGGATAGCGCACCATGACAGGATGATTTTGTACGTAAGCGGTATTTAACAAATCACGACATTGGGCTTCGTCGGCAGGGGTTGCAATACTGATATTAGGAATACATCGCATAAAAGCAATATCAAACATGCCCGCATGAGTCGCACCATCTGCCCCCACTAAGCCAGCACGGTCAACGGCAAACACCACTGGCAAGTTTTGCAAGGCAATGTCGTGAATCACTTGATCGTAGGCTCGTTGCAAGAAAGTAGAATAAATTGCCACTACTGGCTTTAGACCTTCACAAGCTAAACCGCCGGCAAAAGTAACCGCATGCTGCTCGGCAATACCCACGTCGTAATATCGATTAGGAAACCGTTTATGAAACTCCACCATACCAGAGCCTTCACGCATGGCGGGGGTAATACCGACCAACTTCTCATCATGTTCGGCCATATCGCAAAGCCACTGACCAAACACTTGAGTGAAAGTAGTTTTTGCTGGTGTTGTTGTAGGAGTAAGACCCACAGCAGGATCAAATTTGCCTGGCCCGTGGTAGGCGATAGGGTCGGCTTCTGCCAGCGCATAACCTTGACCTTTTTTAGTCACCACATGTAAAAACTGGGGCCCTTCATTGGTTTCAAGCAAGTGCTTAATATTTTCTAGTGTAGGAATGAGGGAATCAAGATCATGACCGTCAATCGGGCCTACATAATTAAAACCAAATTGCTCGAAAAGGGTGGCTGGCACTACCATACCTTTGGCATGCTCTTCCATACGTTTAGCCAACTCAAATAAAGGCTTCACAGGCTTTAAAACTTGTTTACCCACATGTTTGGCTGCCGCATAAAATTGCCCGCTCATAAGCTGAGCCAAATAGCGATTTAAAGCACCTACTGGTGGGCTAATTGACATATCGTTGTCGTTTAATATGACCAACAAGCGGCTATTCGAAATGCCAGCATTATTCATTGCTTCAAAAGCCATACCGGCAGTCATTGCACCATCACCAATAATAGCTACAGAAATTTTGTCGCTACCCATTTGTTTAGCTGCCAACGCCATACCCAAAGCGGCTGAAATAGAAGTAGAAGAATGGGCCGTACCAAAACAATCGTATTCGCTCTCAGAGCGTAATGGGAACCCAGATAAACCACCTAATTGGCGCAAGGTGCTCATGCGATCACGCCTACCCGTTAAAATTTTATGTGGATAGGTTTGGTGACCCACATCCCAAACCAAACGATCATCAGGAGTGTTCAGCACATAATGCAAGGCGACAGTTAACTCCACTGTACCTAAATTAGAGCTCAAATGGCCGCCCGTTTTAGACACACTGTGCAATAAAAAGCTACGTAACTCTT
>JALQUL010000408.1 GCA_023260735.1 Limnohabitans sp.
GGCCCTTACCGTGGCACCAGCCATGATTAAAAAAACTTCTAGAGGACTTTATCCAGCCCCTGAGGCGGCATTAGCAGCGATGGTAGAGGGAGCCCAAGTCGATTTTGATACGGCATTACGAATTGAAAGCCGTTATTTAGCCAAGTTGTTTACCCATCCTGTGGCCAAAAACATGGTCAATACTTTTTTCTTTAATATGAATGCGATCAAGTCGGGGCAGTCAAGGCCTGGCTCGGTAGAGCGTTACCAAGCAAAAAAAGTAGGCATTTTAGGCGCTGGAATGATGGGTTCAGGTATTGCTTATTCCCAAGCAGCTAAAGGAATTAGCACTGTCTTAAAAGATGTGAGCAAAGAAGCGGCAGAAAAAGGCAAGTCTTACAGCCACAAACTGACACAAGCCAAAGTCGATAAAGGTCGTATGAGCGTCGCTGCACAAGAACAATTGCTTGAACTCATACAAACCACCGACTCTTATGAAGATTTAATTGGCTGCGATCTTATTATTGAGGCAGTTTTTGAAAACCGAGATTTAAAAGCCAGGGTTACCCAAGCATCAGAAAGTAAATTATTAAGCACTGGTTTTTTTGCCTCCAACACTTCTACTTTACCCATTAGCGGCCTAGCCAAAGCTAGCACTCAAGCCGAAAAGTTTATCGGTATTCATTTTTTTAGCCCAGTCGATAAAATGAAACTAGTTGAAATTATTCGAGGCAAAGCTACTTCTAACGAAACGGTGGCAAAAGCTTTTGACTACGTACAACAACTTGGCAAAATTCCTATTGTTGTCAACGATGCACGTGGTTTTTACACCAGTCGTACCTTTGGTACTTTTGTGATGGAAGGAGCTGCTATGTTGGGCGAAGGAATACCAGCGGCAGTCATTGAAAACGCCACCATGCAAGTAGGTATGCCAGTAGGTCCATTGGCTGTACTTGATGAAACCGCTCTTACTTTAAGTGTACATGTGTTAGATCAAACCCGTGCCGATTACGCTTTAGAAGGTAAAACCTACAACGCCACACCAGGCGAATTATTAGTTGAGGAAATGGTCAAAAAGTTAGCAAGGCATGGCCGAGCCGCTGGTGCAGGATTTTATGAATACCCCACTACTAAAGGTCAGAAAAAATATTTATGGCCCGATTTAGCTGTGCACTACGGCAAAGAAAATCCGCAATATCTATTACAAGATGTAAAAGATAGAATTCTTTATAGGCAAGCCATAGAAACCGCTAGATGCTTAACTGAAAATGTACTCACCACTGTGCATGATGGCAATATTGGTTCTATTTTTGGAATTGGATTTCCAGCCTGGACAGGCGGAGCATTACAATTTATTTACAGCATGGGCATAGAGGCCTTCTGCCAAAGAGCTACAGAATTATCCAGTCAATTTGGACCTGGCTTTGAAGTGACTCAGGAAGTTAAAGAGTGCCTTATTCAACACCAACCAGTGTATTAAAATTAACTTGAAGCCCTCCCTCTAAAAGCCTTTATTGATACCCCGATAAAGGCTTTTTTTATTTTGCAAGCTTAGCACATTTGCACGTCCCTATAAAACAAGCAATTTAGAAATACCAATAAACTTAAAACCGACCTACAAAATTAATAAAAAACCCTTTACTTTTGTAACTTAACTGACTTAAATCAGCAGAAAAATCAGTGAAGTTATAACCAACACTTATTTTTTGATATTGATTAATGTCTTTTTCAATTGAAACTAAAGCACCTTTTTTCACACCGTCATTTTCGGTTTTTAACATTCTATATTCAGACAATACTGACCAACCATTCCACAACAAGTCATTTGAATTTTTATTAGCCACTATAGATGAGTTATTGGAATTGCTAAAGCCTCTTAGTTTTAAACGTACTTGCGCAGCCGCATAAGTCGCATTATTAGTAAACCAAACGCCTTTAC
>JALQUL010000003.1 GCA_023260735.1 Limnohabitans sp.
GGCGCCAAGGTCTTCGCCATTTAAATAAACCTGACCAAGTTCTCGGCCAAAGTCATCACGGTGGTCACTGTTAATAGTTACCATTAAACCTTGCACTTTACGAGTAAGACCCTCTTTTGCCATGTGACCAAAGCTTTGGCATATTTCGGGGGCATCTATGCCAGTAATTCGGGTGGTATAAAGATTTTGGCTACCGATGGGCTGCAACACCACGGTGTCACCGTCTATGACCCTACTTACCAAGGCTTGCCATTGAGGTGGAAAAGGCTCTTGTGGTTGAGCATAGACCACAGGAAGTAAAAAGCCGTTTAAAAAAACATTTAAAACTAAAATCAAACTCAAATAAGAAAGTAGTTTGATTTTAGTTTTCATTTTTAGGCTCGCCCCATAATACTTGCTGTGGCCATTAGCTCCTCGAGTAGAGCAAACGACACTCTGCCAGAAACTCCATAGGGATTTAGCTCTGCGCGCTCTGAATACTTTAATAATATAGAAGTATTGATTTTTGCCACATTGACTTGACCCATGGTCCAACCACCAAAACGGCGCTCGGTAATTTCTTCGTATTGCAATAGTTCAACATCTTTGTGACGTGGGTCTTTAAGAATATGGGCATACAAAGCATTCACCGAAGTGCGACCGCCTTCAATAGCTTGTAAAAACACATTACCACCATAACACAAAATTCCCGTTATTCCAGAAACAGGGTTATATTGTCTGCATTGAGCTAAAATATTTTCGATGGCCTGTGGGCTTTCATCAACAGCCCGGCTTACATACAAGAGTCTAACCAACATGACTTAAGTCTTTCTTGGAATTAAAGTTAAAAACTCGCGGCGAAGATTGGGATCTTTTAAGAATACACCACGCATCACCGAGTTAATCATTTTAGATTCGGTATCTTTAATACCACGCCAACCCATACAAAAATGAGAAGCTTCCATCACAATAGCAAGACCATCGGGTTGGGTTTTTTCTTGAATTAAATCAGCTAATTGCACCACTGACTCTTCTTGGATTTGTGGCCTTGCCATAATCCATTCGGCCAAACGGGCAAATTTAGAGAGACCAATAACATTGGTGTGCTCGTTGGGCATTAAACCAATATACACCTGGCCAATGACTGGGCATAAATGATGGGAGCATGCACTACGAACGGTAATCGGGCCCACAATCATGAGCTCATTTAAATGCTCTGCATTGGGAAACTCGGTAATAGTAGGTGCAGGCACATATCGACCACTAAACACCTCTTGCAAATACATTTTGGCAACCCGTCTAGCGGTATTGTTAGTATTGTGATCATTTTGGGTGTCAATAACCAAACTATCAAGCACGGTTTTCATCTTGACTTCGACTTCATCTAGAAGCTTAGCCAATTCACCAGGTTGAATGAAAGCAGAAATGTTGTCGTTGGCATTAAAACGTTTTTTTGCTTTAACCAAACGCTCACGAATTTTGACAGAAACCGGTACCCCATCCTGAGAAGGAGTATCGGTATTAATAGGAATGAGTTTTGTCATAAATTAAATCTAAACGGTGAGTACAACACTCGGGAGAATATGGGCATTCAAAACGAATTATTAAAAGAAAAATCAAAATCTTAGAGACTCGCGAGTGTCATAAAGAAACAAGTAAGCCTTCAGCGATTTTCCTCTAATGTCACTATTATCTTACAGCAGAATAAAACACACTGGCAAAGTTTACAAAGAACAGGCGAAAAATAGGGTTTTAGTAGTCAAGACAGCTCACATAAATCGTAAAAAGGGTAACACTGGCCCACTTCTAAAAATTTAGTAGCGCTTGCCGGTAATGAGTAAAGCAAAGCGCATCAAGCCATAAGCTAACCAATTAAGCATACGCTGTCGCCAATTTCTTTTTTGAAACTGCTCTAATACCACCTGTTGTGATGAGTTATAAATAGCCGTTTCAATTTCATGAGCCAAGCTATGTGCAATTGCATGGTTAAACACCTCTATGTTGGCCTCACGAGCCAATAACAAACTTAAGGGGTCTAAATTAGAAGAACCCACCGTACACCATGATTTTTTTAATTGTGCATCTGCCACGGCCACCTTAGCATGTAAAAAACTGGTCTGATACTCATAGATTTCTACACCACCCATTAATAAA
>JALQUL010000087.1 GCA_023260735.1 Limnohabitans sp.
CAGCTATTAATATTCAATGGCCACTTAATGGCGAAATTCCTAATTTATCAGGAAAAGATCAGCAAG
Source organism: Limnohabitans sp. (assembly GCA_023260735.1). GTDB lineage: Bacteria > Pseudomonadota > Gammaproteobacteria > Burkholderiales > Burkholderiaceae_C > JALQUL01. Next base: position 67 of record JALQUL010000087.1, read on the forward strand.
GCGTGTCACTGTCTCAAGCTGAACTTTTTGAACTGTATTAATTGTTTTAACGATATTTTATGGGTTGGACAATAAAGATTGATAAACTTTTAATGTGCCGTGTTTCATCGCTTCTAAACTAAATTCTTGCCTTACCCATGCATTCGCAGCTCTACCCATTTTTTGTCTTAAACCATCATCTTCAATTAATGTGTCAATGGCATTGGCAAGTTGATTTTCATTTTTTGCTTGTGTAGTTAAACTCGTAATTCCATCTTGATTTAAATAATTAACGCCATTTTGTAATTGGCAAACAATGGTGGGTTTGCTGCAAGCCATGGCTTCGGCGCTTGCAATGCCAAAAGCCTCAGAGGGCTCTATAGAGGGTAAACAAAATACATCACAGCGATGCAAGGCCGCGACTAATTGTGGATGTGACACTTCTCCTAGAAACAAAACCCTTTTTTCTAGTTTTAAGGCTTTGGTCTGATTTTGTAATGACTCTGTGAGTGCTCCTTTGCCAATCATAATGAGTACTGCATCTGAGTGACTTTTTGCAAGAGCAGAAATTAAATGACTATAACCTTTGTAATAAACATGCCTGCCCACCGTTAATAAAACAGGTCTGCCCAGTGCAAAGCGATTAATGGTTTGTAAAATGCTTGGGTCTGCAAGGCTGGGCTCCAAGCTAGAAAAATCAATTCCCATAGGAACAGCTTGTATTTTTGATTCAACATCAATTTGATGCAATTGTTTGGAAATAGGGTAGTGCATGGGGGTAAAAACAATAATTTTATCTACCCTTTTGAGCACTTGTTTTTGCACCATTTGATAGGCCAGCATGAGTTTTTTTTGTTTGACTATATCGCTGTGCCAACTCATTACTACTGGAATATTTTTAGGTGTTCTTAGAGCTAAAAAATCACCCCAAGGATTAGGTGCATGAATATGTAAAAGATTGGAGCGCTGGCTTTGTAATTCTTCTCGAGCCACGTTCATGACTCCAGGACTTAAAAATACCGAAGCGAACTTACCATAACAAGGAACTGTTTTAACTTCAAACGGGAAAGTAGGCAGGTTGGCCTTGTTTTTGACAGGTGACTCAGCGGCCAATAATGTGCATTTTACCTCTGGTAATAAAGCTCTCGCTAATGAATCAATATGCGCTTCTACCCCGCCAAATGGGGGCGGAATATATTTACCAATTATTAAGGGTCTAATTTGCGCTAAAGAAGTCATAAAGGCCTAGGATGAGAGGTAATATTTTTGTATATTTGGGAGGTTTTTTCTGCTGTTGCTAGCCAAGAAAATTGCTTGGCTAGTTGTAAACCTGCTTGAATCTTTGCTGCATTATTTTGCCTTAACGACTCTGTCATGGCTTGACTTACTTCATCAGAGCTTAATGGATTAACTAAAAATGCGGCATCTTGGGCGACCTCTGGAATAGAGGTGGTATTGGATGCAATCACTGGAATTTGACTGGCAAATCCTTCTAATACAGGTAAACCAAATCCTTCGTAAAGCGATGGAAACAACAAGGCTTGGGCAGATTGTAATAAGCCAAACAAATCGGTTCTGGGCACATATTGTAACCATCGACCAAAACCTAAAGCCTCATGTTGCAACAATGCTTTTTTAATTTCTTCCGTGCGACTACCCTCTTGACCAATAACGACTAAAGGATGTTTTCTCTTCATCATTTCAGGTAATAAATGATGGGCTTCAATTGCCTTGATAATATTTTTGCGAGGCTGTAAAGTGCCCACCATCACAAAAAAACCACTTTCTAAATTATATTTTTGAAGGATTAATTCTTTTTGTTCTGGTGCAACTAGATTAAAAAATTCTGGATTAACACCTTGTGACACCACACTAATTTTGTCGGCTGGAATATTTAAAACTTCAGTAATGTCTTTTTTAGAAAATTCAGAAATCGTAATAATATGATCCGCCCATAGTGCTGTTTTTTTAAACAAAGCATTTTTGGCAGTGCGTAATTGTGGGTTGACCCATTCAGGGTGTTTTTGCCCAATCACATCATGTATAGTGGCAATTACAGGTATATTTTTTAACTTAGGAATATAGTGATCAGTCGAATGAAATAAGTCGATTTGATGCTCTAAAAGTTGGCTGCCTTTAAAAGGTAAGCCAGATACAGCGGCTAACAAACTTGCCAACTCATAAGAGTGTGAGAGTGAAAGGGCAGTGGGCAAAAAGGCTTGCAAGTTTTGTCCACACACCACTTTTTCGAGTTGCAAATTGTTGGGTGTTTGTGGCAAAAACTTTAACAATTCATCAGTATAAATGGCAATACCATCTGCATATTGACTACGTTTGCTTTTGGCAAGTGCAGTACAACCAATGCCCACACGTAATGGTAAATGAGTATGGGTCATAAACAAAGCTCTGAAAAAAATATATAATTTAATTGGCCTCGATGGCCTCTTTTAACATCCAACTTAAAGTGTCAGATAAAGTATATTGTTCGATGGCTGAACTAGCGGTTAATAATTTGGAGGGGTCGCCACATAAACGGTGAACCTCATTGGCTCTTACAAAAGCGGGGTTAACTACTACCTCTATGGTTTGTCCGGAGAGTTGTTCTAATTGTGAAATGACGGTTTGTAAAGAGTATGCCTGGCCCGTACAAATATTGTAGGCCTCGTTGGCTATGCCGTTTTGGATTAGGTCCAAATAACATTGCACCACCATTCTGACATCATTGAATTCACGCATAACATGTAAATTGCCCAATGAAACTTGGTTTGCCTGAGTTACAAAATGATGAACCAATTTAGGTATTAAAAAGGCTTTGTCATGGCCCGGCCCAGTGTAATTAAAGGGACGTGCCACCACAATGGGTAATTTATCAGAATAAGTTTTAGCCATGTATTCCATGGCTAATTTACTCACTGCGTAATGATTAACTGGTGCCGGTAGTTGCTTCTCAGTGATGGGAGAGGCATCACAGTTGCCATAAATATTAGCACTACTGGCTAATAAAATTTTACTGGCATGCCCTGTTGCCAACACTGCCTCTAAAAGATGCGCAGAACCTGCCACATTGACCTTGTAATAGGCGCTTAAATCGTTGTGCACCACATGGCTAATTGCAGCCAAGTGAAC
>JALQUL010000311.1 GCA_023260735.1 Limnohabitans sp.
GGCCCTCTTGTAAGAGCCAGAATCATCTTGATCGTAGATTCTACGAATTGGTTTCTTGTCGCTCTTGTGGAACTTTACCCAGCCTTTGTACTGAGCGTAGTTAAACAAGAGACTGGTGCGGCTTCTTACCTTGATGCCAAACAAAAGGGTTATCGTTCAGAGCTAAGCGCCATTACCAGTATTGCCAGTTCTTTAGGTGCCAAACAAGTGTGTCAACAGGCTTTTGATTATTTAAGTCAACGCACTATTTACAACTTGGTGGTAACAGATCAGCAAGCAGTTAATGCCTGCGTGCAATTTTTAGATGATCACCGTCTGGTAGTTGAGCCTGCTTGTGGTGCTGCATTAGCAGGTGTTTATGATGGCCTTATTGTTGCGCCCACCTCCTTATTGCCGCCTTCGGAGTCAGCTAGCCACAATACAGACGAGTCAAGTTATAAAAACGTGCTAGTGATTGTTTGTGGTGGTGTTACTGCTACCGTACAACAACTACTCAGCTGGCAACAACAAGCGCTTTAAAATACTAACCCTTTTACCTTCATAAGGTGAAAGGGTGAGTGTGAATAGATTGATCAATTAACAAATTAGCAAAGTTTCATTTTTACATGCATAAAACATTTCTTCTTGGAAAAAATCCAATCAACATTTTTTGAACTACCTTATTACCTAGTACTCCTTCTACTCCAGACATTAACAAAGTAGCTCCTAAAATGCCTTGCAATCTACCTGTCTGAAAATTAAAGGCATGCTTGCCAAGTACAAATTTAACATTGTAGGTATTGGTGACAAACTCCCCCATCATAGGTAAAAAGTCTTGCTCTTGGCCTAGCTCTGGAAATCGGGCCACACATTCATTTTGTAAATAACAAATATGTGAGCCTGTATCAAAAAACATTTTGTATTTCACACCTGCAACTTTGACTTTTATAATAGGAATACTCATAAAGTCTTCAAGTGCGTGTTGTTCGCCAAACATACAAAGTGGTTTAATTGAAACCACCATCTTGGCATGCAGTAGGTCAAATAAAATATCAAAATTTTCAAGAATATCCATACCAATTAAGCCGCAACATTGAGCGCCTGTAATTTTAGAAAGTATGGTGGCAGTGATTCCTAAATGGGTATTAGGTATTTCAAACCTTTCTTTTTCGATCACAATACTTTTAAAATCGCCAAAACTAAGAGGCGAGCCAGTGTCTATTAGCCATAATTGATTATTAATTTTTGCATAGAGGTGATCAGATTCGTAGCTAAGCGGAAATTCAGTCATTTTTTCCCAATTCTTCACCAGGCAATATTTAACAGCGGTAATTCGTAGTGATAGGTAGTAAAACTGATGAACATACAGACATAGTGTAAATTGAAATTTCTTATTAAGTAGATTTTGAGAATCATAGCTTTGCTATGGACAAAAAAGCTAACGAAATAGATCATCCAAGCCCGTGCCATGTATGGGTCAAGAGTTTTGCAGACAATTTTTAATTATTAGATAATACGGAAATGTGTATTGCCATTGCTTGCTAGCTCTAACAATTTACAATTTTTAGCTTTCATTTGAATCATTCATTTCTCTAATCATGTCCCATCCTTTAATTACTATCTACCACAACCCCAAATGTGGTACCTCGCGCAATACTTTAGCTTTAATACAAAATACTGGCGTAGAGCCAGTAGTGGTTGATTATGTAAAAAATCCCCCCTCCAAAGCAGAGCTTAAAGATTTAATTAGTCAAATGGGATGTAGTGTTCGCGATGTGTTGCGCGAAAAAGGTACTCCCTTTGCAGAGCTAGACTTGGCCAATACCAAATGGACAGACGAGGAGTTGCTTGATTTTATTGGGCAGCACCCCATTTTATTAAACCGGCCTATTGTTAAAACCGAGCTAGGAGCAAAATTGTGTCGCCCTTCAGAGGCAGTGCTTGATATTTTGCCCTTGCCACAAAAAGCCGCATTTAGTAAAGAAGACGGTGAACAAGTGGTAGATGCCAACGGCAATCGAGTTAGTCCTTAATCAATTAACTCAATTGAAGTGAGCTAATTGATTTATTTAATGCGCCCATCCATTAATATTGAAGACAAGCCATAACAGCACATACAAAGTGGCAATTACATACAAGTAAATTTTTGCTTTTGTTTCATTTGTAAAGTGCAATAGAAAAAAGCCTGCAAATGGTATGATTTGTTCTGCATGCACACTTAAAAAATGGGCGGGCCTTAAGTCTGCACCGGCTAAATGCCAGCCAAGCAAGGGCACACCTATACCTGCTTGGGGTTGTTGTCCGCCCAATAAAAAGCCATTTATAACGGTTAGTACAAAGGTGAGTAACAAACCTTGCGCCACTGCTAATTCGTATGCAGTAAGCACTTTATTTTGGGTTTGTGTTCGGTAAATTTTCCATCCCAACCAACCCTGAGTTGCAGTTAACACCACCGCCATAATGCCCATTAAGGCATACATTGCCATATAAAAAACATTGGTGTTGTTGTAGTGCGAAGCTTGGCCTAGGGCCGCTTGCCAACTAATATAAAACACCTCAAAACCCGAGCTGAGTATTAAGATTTTAACCATCCATTGAGTTTGCGAATGATTGCGCCACTGCGTGGGCAACAAAGGTATAAACCAAGCAGTAGTTAAACTCATCACAATAGTCGCTGCCATAAATTTAATGGGCTTTACCCACACTGGCACATCTCTAATAGTGCGGTCATCAAAAAAATATAATACCAGTGCTATTAACATGAAGCCCGACATCAAAGCGGCGTAATTGCTAAGTGTAGCTTGCCTGCGTTTAAGCTCTTGCCAATAATAGATAGGGGTCAAGAGGCGGGGGGTCATACTAGCATTTGGGCGAGTTGCCTCGCAGGGTTTTGGACTTGTATTCATAAAATTAGCTTGAAGTTAGTGGTTGCTATTAATCCACTGATTAGCATTATGCCCGATAGCCATATGAGTACGATCTTGTAAGGTCTATTAGAGGTTTTTAGAGGTATGCATGAGTGAACAATTACGTGTTATAAATTTGTTGTAGTGACAATGCTAGTTTTTAGCAAATACTTGATGTTTTGATTTTGTTCAGTTAATATACTGTATATGAATACAGTAATTTTGCCAAGTCACAATTTACAGCAAACCATCGAGCCCCTTTTTTTAGAGGCTGAGCCATTGCCTTTGCCCTTGGCTCAGTCTTCTTTGCCTGCAGGTTTTCCCTCGCCTGCTACCAACTACCTTGAAGCTCACCTTGACCTTAACGAATACCTCATAGGCCACTATAAGGCAGCCACTTTTTTGTTCTCTGTAAAAGGAGACTCTATGCAAGAGGCGGGCATACTCAATAACGATAAAGTAATCGTTAATCGTGCTTTGCCACCGCAGCATGGCCACATCGTAGTGGCTGTGCTTAACCAAGAGTTCACTCTTAAAATTTTGTATCAAAAAAATGGTCGCCTAGAGCTTCATCCTGCCAATAAAAGGTTCCAACCCATTATAATCCACAAAGTCCTAGAACTTCAAATTTGGGGTGTGGTCACAGGCGTGGTTAGACGTTGTCAATATCCTTTAACCACCACAGCAATGTAAACTTTAAAGGTTTTATATGGCATCTCTACCTCCCTCCACGCCACCAACTACCACTTCGGTCAAACTTAGCCCTCAGCCCAAGCCAAAAGCTCAAGACAAAGCTCCATCCAAGGCTAAACCAGCAACCAAGTCCACCGCCAAAGCTCCAGAACCAACTAATACAAGTCCCCCCGACTATTGGCCAACGGTAGCTCCAGTCTCCAGCCGTGCACCTAGCGACTCTTTATTACAACCAGTTCCGCTATTACCCGTATTCGCCTTGGTCGATGTCAATAATTTTTATGTCTCGTGCGAGCGAGTTTTTAAACCTAGTTTACAAAACACCCCAATGGTGGTGTTGTCTAATAACGATGGCTGCGCTGTGGCCAGATCCGCCGAGGTAAAAGCACTTGGCGTTAAAATGGGTCAGCCTTGGTTTCAAATGCAAAAATTAGCCAAAGAGCATGGCATAGTGGCTTATTCTAGCAATTACGCTTTATATGGTGATATGTCAGAGCGTGTGGTAAATGTGTTAACTGACTACACCCCCGACCTAGAGGTCTATAGCATTGATGAAAGTTTCCTTAGAATTGAAACCACCATGCACCTCTGGAACGGTGCTACTCCTATGGGGCATCATGTTAAAGAACAAGTCATGCGTCATACTGGTTTGCCAGTTTGTGTGGGTTTGGGTCATAGCAAAACCATGGCTAAATTAGCCAACCATATTGCTAAAAAAAATCCACAATTTAATGGTGTTTGTAATTTAGCTCATATAACGCAAGAGCAACGTGACACCTGGTATCAATCGGTAGCTGTCTCTGAAGTTTGGGGCGTGGGTCGACAAATTAGTGCCCAATTACACGATATAGGCATTCACACCGTTTACGATTTAGCGAGTGCCCCAATTAAAAAAATCCGTAGTCAATTTGGCGTAGTACTAGAGCGCATCGTGAAAGAGTTGCAAGGGCAATCGTGTTTAGCCTTAGAAGACCTGCCTCCCACTAAACAACAAATCATGTCTTCTTTGTCTTTTGGTCGTCCTGTTACTGAACTCTCCGAGCTCAAAGAGGCGGTGGCTTGGCATATTCATTCGGCATCTGCCAAATTGCGTGCACAAGGCTCTTTTGCTGGCGCAATTTATGTGTTTTTGCAAACCAATCGCTATAAACCCAATCAATCTCAATACCATCCGTGTTTAGCCACTGCTTTATTAGAACCCACACAAGACACTTTACAACTAACCCAGCAAGCCATAGCCAGCCTAGAAAAAATATTTAAACCCAATTATTGTTATAAAAAAACAGGTATTGTGTTACTTGATTTGCAAAATAAAGCACATCAGCAGACGAGTTTTTTGGATGATGGAGCTGCCCAGCAACAATCCGAAAAAGCCATGGTGTTAATGGATCAAATCAATCAAAAATTTGGTAAAAATACACTAAGAAGCGCCGCTACGGGTATTCGCCCTGGCTGGAAAACCAAATCCGAAAATAAGTCTCCTAATTACACTACCTCTTGGAAAGAGCTACCAGAAGTTAAATAATTGAATTATTTTCCGATTCACAATAAATGCTAATAACA
>JALQUL010000328.1 GCA_023260735.1 Limnohabitans sp.
CAAATCTGTTGCGACAGGGTACGCTGCTGGATTTGCAGGGTATGATGATCAAAGAGTCTGCGCAGATTCAGAGCCACACTATCGTAGCCTTGCATGAGTGGATATAAAAACTCATGTACCGAGATAGATCGACCTTCTTTAAAACGTTTATTAAAGTCATCTCGTTCCATCATGCGCGCAACATTATATTTAGCGGCTAACTGAATCATGCCTCTTGCGCCCAGAGGGTCACTCCATTCACTGTTGTATCGAATCTCGGTTTTTTCAGGGTCAAGCACCATACTTGCTTGTTCGTAATAGGTTTTGGCGTTCGCCTCGATTTGTTCTCGGGTTAGAGCAGGGCGAGTGGTATTGCGACCAGATGGGTCACCAATCATGGTAGTGAAGTCGCCAATTAAAAAAATAACAGTATGACCCAAATTTTGTAATTGACGCATTTTGTTTAAAACAACGGTATGACCAATATGAATATCGGGTGCTGTGGGGTCTAAACCTAATTTAATACGTAATGGTTTGCCTGTGGCTTCTGATTTCGCTAATTTTTGTAGCCAATCCTCTTCAGGTATTAATTCGGCAACACCACGTTTAGTAATGGCCATAGCCTCTTTGACGGAGTCAGTGATTGGATAGACAGGTAATTTTGCAGAAATCATGGTTTATTAGCGTATTTAAAATCTGGATATGAAGTGAAAAGCATTAGAATAGAATCTATTGACGAAAAACAATGTTAAGTCAACATTTATTGACTTAAAACCTAGTAAATTGATGGTATTTGTAGGGTTTTGCTTTTATCATATAGGTGTGCACCAATATTTTAGCATTTGATTATAAAAGTAAGCCTTGCTGGCTTTTTTTGTAAACAATCCGTAAATGCTTACCCCCAAAAAATCTTGTTTTTTAAAACTAAGCACCATCTTCGGTCTGACTGGAATTTTGTTGTTTTTTATTCAGTCTGATCATTGAAGGTTTTTGTAGCGAAACACAAGACAAATAAGCACGGTGTTGATTGGAATGGATTTTTATGCTGATTTTGCTAAGCCATAGGCCTGGATCTAGCTAGTATAAAAGTCAGCGAAATAAGTCCTACAAGCCTATGCAGTGAATGCACTTAAAAAGTTCGTTACTGCGTCTTAAAGCCCTTCATTTTGTAATTTGGTAATGCTATGTCATCTGAAAATAATTATTTCCTTGAATTGGTAAGTGAGCTAAAGGGATTCGCACTCGACCATCAAAAATTATTACTCTCTGGATTTGTCGGCGTCTCAGTGTTGGCTGCAGGCGGGGCTTTTGCTGTGGCTAATTTGCCCACTGAACCCCAAATTACTGTGCAACAAATCACTGAGATATTGCCCACTACCATTGTTTCTCCAGAAACGCTTATCGATAATAAACTCAATTTAAATTTATATAACTCCACAGAACTTCAAGCTTATGACACTGTTAATTCTGTTTTAAAACGTTTGGCAGTACAAGATACATTTGCCGCTGATTTTTTACGTAGCGACTCACTTTCCCAAATGGCTTTTAAATCGCCAGGCAGAATCATTAAATCAGAAACCAATGGACTTGGCTTACTGCAAAAATTAGAAGTGAAATGGGTAGAGGGTCAAGATTCACATTATCAACGCTTGGTGGTGCTTAAAACTGCTAATGGTTGGCAATCAGAAGTTCAAAAATTACCCCTGCAAGTTGATGTGCGTTACCGTGCCACTACTATCAATAGCACACTGTTTTCAGCGACTGACGATGCACAAATCCCAGACTCAGTAGCGGTACAACTCACAGAAATTTTCTCTGGTGATATCGACTTTCAGCGCTCGCTGCGTAAAGGTGACCGGTTTGCAGTTATTTACCAGGTGTTTATGGCCGATGGCGATTTAATGCGCTCAGGTCGAGTAATTGCAGCCGACTATGCCAGTGCGGGTAAATCAATTCAAGCCCTGTGGTTTGAGCACGAGGGCGAACCAGGATCTGATGTTAAAGGCGCTTATTACACTGCAGATGGTAAAAATATGAATAAACCATTTTTAGCATCACCTATTGCTTTTTCTCGTATTAGTAGTGGTTTTTCAATGCGCTTTCATCCCATTCTCCAAAGATGGAAAGCGCATTTAGGAACTGATTATGCTGCTCCTATTGGCACTGCAGTGAGAGTGGTTGGTAAAGGAGTTGTAGAGTTTGCTGGTGTACAAAATGGTTTTGGTAATGTGGTGTATGTGAAACATGCCGATAACAAAGAAACCGTTTATGCCCATTTAAGTCAAATTAATGTTAAAAAAGGTCAATCGGTGGCTCAAGGAGAGGTCTTAGGTGCTGTGGGTATGACAGGTTGGGCAACAGGGCCTCATTTGCATTTTGAGTTCCGTGTTAATGGTCAGCATATCGATCCATTGGTGGTGGTGAGCCAATCTGAGGCTATACCTTTACCAGAATCAGAAAAAGGTATGTTTTCAGCCTATTCTGAAAAACTATTAAGAGAGCTTAGTTTAGCGGCTCAATATCAAATGGCGAGTGCACAATAAAGCATGTCTAATCGGTATATTGGGATTATGTCTGGCACCTCTATGGATGGTGTCGATTCTGTTTTAGTCGAGTTCGAGACTACAGGTTTAAAAGTCCTACAACATGTCTTTATTCCCTTTCCTGTTCCTTTACAACAGGAGTTATTAGCACTTAACCAGCCTAGCCATAACGAGTTACACCGAGCAGCTATTGTGGCTAATCAGTTAGTTAATTGGTATGCTCAATCGGTAGAACAATTATTAAGTTTGCAGCAGTTACTTCCATCAGAAGTGCAAGCCATTGGAGTACATGGGCAAACCGTTAGGCACAGACCGCAAGAGTATGATGGTGTAGGTTATACACTTCAAATTAATAACCCTGCTTTATTAGCTGAACTCACTCAAATTAAAGTAATCGCTGATTTTCGTACCCGTGATGTTGCTGCGGGAGGTCAAGGTGCACCATTGGTGCCAGCATTTCATCAGTCGATATTTGCATCAAATACTCAAAATATAGCGGTTTTAAATTTGGGCGGCATATCTAATATTAGTCTTTTGCCTGCTCCCATTAGTTCGGATCAAGATGCTGTACTGGGTTTTGATTGTGGACCAGCGAACGCTTTATTAGATGGTTGGTGCCTGCGTCACCAAGGTCTAGCCTACGATGCAGCAGGGCAATGGGCAGCACAAGGGCAAGTCAATGAAAGTCTATTAGCTCACTTTTTAGCAGAGCCATTTTTTCAAATGTCTCCACCCAAAAGTACCGGTAGAGATTTATTTAATCTCGATTGGTTAGACCAAAAATTAGTGGGTTTTGAAGCCGTCTCTGCCCAAGATGTACAAAGTACCTTAGCCCAATTAACGGCGCAAAGTATTGCTTTAGCACTGGCACAGTTAGAATTTCAAGCCGATCAGTTATTAGTTTGTGGAGGCGGGGCTTTTAATTTAGACTTAATGGCTAGGTTACAAAGATTATTATCGGCAACAGTAGTTCTTGATACTTCATCTGCTAACCTTCCTCCTATGCAAGTAGAAGCAACTGCATTTGCATGGTTGGCCAAGCAACATTGTGAGTCTTTGCCTGGCAATTTAGTAAGTGCAACTGGTGCTAAAGGCCCCAGAATATTAGGTGCTTGTTACCCTGCATAAATAACAAAAAACCCTGCCTAGGCAGGGTTTTTTTATGTTAAAGCGTAACGCTTAATGATTAAACACTAAAACTAGAACCACATCCACAAGTCGTAGTGGCATTAGGATTGCGAATCACAAATTGCGCGCCTTGTAAGTCTTCTTTATAATCAATTTCAGCACCAAGCAAATACTGGTAGCTCATTGCATCAATTAATAAAGAGACACCATTTTTAGTCATGGTAGTGTCGTCTTCATTGGTCACTTCATCAAAAGTAAAGCCATATTGAAAACCAGAGCATCCACCACCTTGTACAAAGACTCTTAATTTAAGATCAGGATTACCCTCTTCAGCGATTAAATCAGCTACTTTGGCGGCCGCACTGTCAGTAAAAATAATAGGTTCTGGTGGGCTGTGGCTGTCTAATGATTCTGATGTTGAGGCAGTGCTTGCTAATGAAGTCATGATTTTTCCCAAAAATAATAAGTGGAGTTTATTCTAACCAACAGACGCAGTACTGATACTTTAGATAAATCAGCATCTGTAGGAAACATTCAACAACAATTTATGTAAGAAGAATAAGAATAAGACGAATGCACCAATCTTAATCGACTTATGGTTTTTTTGCTTCCTCTTTATCTTTTGACGTTATTTGCAGTGTGGGCTTTTTAGCTTCGATCTTATCTTTTATATCTGTTTGTGGGATCAACTGACCAGTTACTAGCGCACCTTGATGTAATTCAAGTGAACGATAAGAAACATCACCCACTACTTTAGCTTTCGGTTGCAACTCTAATAATTTAGAAGCAAAAATAGGGCCATTCACAGTACCGTTAATAATGATGTGTTCTGCGTGTAATTCACCATTGATACTGCCAGTTTCTGAAATAACCAAAATACTAGAGGATTCAAGATTAGCTCTAATATCGCCTGATATTTCACCATCTATACGAAGTCCGTCGCTAAAGCGAATGTCGCCCTCAATATGAGCACCTTTGGCAAGTAAACTTTTAATGATGGGTTGCTTCTTTTTGCTAAACATAAGACTTCCTTTTATTGCGTTTCGTAAGAAATGAGCTTTACAGTATTTTAACTGTCTGCACTGTTTTTGTAATACCGCCAGAGTTGAGCTTAGCCGTTAAGGAATTCACAACCACTTGATTAGGTAATTCAATTACACCTTCCAAGCGTTTATATTGTGTGAGACTAACGGGTATGGCACCAGAGGGTAAGTTCATCGACCATGGTTTACCGCCTTTTGTTCCGGCTAAGGTAATTAAAATTTGACCATTAAATTCAGGGGCATTTTTAACGGATTGCATAATCAAAATCTGCCACTGCAATTGATTAGGACCTAATAACTCAGCATTTAAACCACGAATATTAATAGTTTCAGTGGTTCCGCCTTGAGTGAGTTTTTGGAAAAAACCTAAATCATCTCTGAGAGTTTGTACTTCGCTTTCTAATTTTTTAACTTGCGATTTCAAATTCTCTTTTTCGGCTTTTTCTGCGGTGATTAAACTATCAGATACGTTGACTAAGGTCTGTTTTTTATCATAGTCATTTTTGAGCTGATTAATTTCAGTTTGAAGTCGATCGACGTCAACTCCGGTATGACCTTCAATACCGGCAATATTTTTTCCCAATTCAAACGCCCACAAACAAATCGCCCCAGAAAAACCTAACATCACAGCAATTAATGCCCAGCGCAAAGGCCAAGGTAAATCGCTACGAACGGCCATTCTTGGAGAACTAACGGTAAGTCTGCGTCGTAATAGTCTGAATCTCATAATTGTTTCGGATTTTACCCCGAGTGTGGCTTATAAAAGGTAACAAAAAGTGAAAAGGCTGCTTTGAATATTACAAAGCAGCCTTTTTGCAAACACTCCACAGCATTTTGTTGCATGGAATGCAAGAAATAATAAAAATTAACGTTTGCTGAACTGTTTGCGACGGCGTGCAGAACGCAAACCGACTTTTTTACGTTCAACTTCACGAGCATCACGTGTAACAAAACCAGCTTTGCTCAACTCAGATTTGAGAGTTGCGTCATAGTCGATTAATGCACGAGTAATACCGTGACGAGTCGCACCAGCTTGGCCTGACTCACCACCACCGTTAACATTGACTTGAATGTCAAAAGTTTCAGTGTTGTTAGTTAAAACCAAAGGTTGCTTCACAATCATAATGGAAGTAGCACGGCCGAAGAAATCAGCAATGTCTTTACCATTAACACGAATTTGGCCTGAGCCTTTTTTTAAGAATACACGGGCTACGCTCGATTTACGACGGCCGGTACCATTATTCCAATCACCAATCATTTTCAAGGCTCCTTAAATGTCCAAAACCTTGGGTTGTTGGGCGGTGTGTGGGTGTTCGGCGCCGCCGTACACTTTGAGTTTTTTGATCATGGCGTAACCTAAGGGACCCTTAGGTAACATGCCTTTCACTGCTTTTTCTACCGCGCGGCCAGGGTGTTTGGCTTGCATATCGCGGAAGTTTGTCGCAGTGATACCACCTGGATAACCAGAATGGCGATAGTACACTTTGTCTAAAGACTTGGTACCAGTGACCTTGATTTTGGATGCATTAATAATAACGATGTAATCGCCGGTATCAACGTGAGGCGTGTAAATGGCTTTGTGTTTGCCACGCAAACGGAGAGCAACTTCGCTGGCTACTCGTCCGAGGACCTTATCGGTCGCGTCAATCACAAACCACTCATGCACGACCTCAGCGGGTTTTGCGCTGAAGGTTGTCATGGGTAAGTTCTTTCAAGAAATAAAAAAGCACGTTTTAATGCGTGCCAACAGCCCTTTTCCACGGTCGGTAGTCTTCTAAATGAGACTCTCTTAGGTGGGGTTAAACTATTGCCGCGGGGCTTAAAACGCTGCATAGCTCTCCATTATAACCATTTAACTACTGAAGAGGCCCACTTTACTTGGGTTTTTATTAGTAAATAAAGAGTTAAAGCGTTGTATTTCGGTGCTGCAACTAATAAGCAATATACTTTTGAAGAAATTGACCACCTAACTAAAGAGGGGTGGGGAAGTTAAAAATTGGACAAGACAATTAGCCCATTTTTTATGCTCGTAAATAATAAAATGAACGATAAAGCCAAGCAACTAGAACATCAAAGCCATTAGGCTAGGTGTAATCGAACATACTGTGCAGGCCTCTTCCGCTTCAATGCTACACAACTAAGCTTGAAATAATTGGATATTTCTGCATTAAATAAGCGTAAAGCGAGCTAGAGCGATAAAATAGAAAATTGAGAAAGTAGGAATCATACATGTTTAGTTATAGACACGCTTTTCACTGCGGCAATCATGCTGACGTTTTGAAGCACACTGCACTTTTAGCAGTATTAAATTACATGACTGAAAAAGCAGTCGGAATTACCGTTTTGGATAGTCATGCGGGAGCAGGCTTGTATCGTCTTGATGGACAATATGCTCGAACTAGTCAGGAGTCTGACGAGGGCGTGCTACGTTTATTGCAAGCTCAACAAAATAAAGAAGTTCAATTTGCACCAGTACTAGAAAACTACCTTAATTTGTTAAAAACAGGTAATCCACCCGATGCTCCTGTTCTCAATTATCCCGGTTCACCCTTGTTGGTACAATCTCAATTGCGTCCTATGGACAGATTAAAAGCTTTTGAGCTCCATCCTACAGATGGTAGATTGCTAGCTGGTACCGTCAGACGCTTGGGGTGTGGTCGTCAAGTGGAAGTCGTGCGTGACAATGGTTTTAGTTGTATTACTAAGTTTTTTCCGCCTCCAACACGCCGAGGCTTATTAGTTTGTGACCCAAGCTATGAAATGAAAACCGATTACGCTCAAGTTTTAGATTTGGTTGCAGAAGGTTTGCTCAAGTTCGCAACGGGTACCTATTTTGTTTGGTATCCTATTATTGCA
Organism: Limnohabitans sp.; assembly: GCA_023260735.1. GTDB lineage: Bacteria > Pseudomonadota > Gammaproteobacteria > Burkholderiales > Burkholderiaceae_C > JALQUL01. Next base: position 7,550 of record JALQUL010000328.1, read on the forward strand.
AGAGCAGATGCACATGATTTACCTAAACGTTTACGTACGATGGCAAATCGGGCTGGTAAAAATTGGTTAGACATGGGACTCACTATTAAAGGTGCTACACCCACTAGGCAATATCAAGCACCAGAATTTGCCGAAAAACCAGAAGATGCTAAGCGTGTAGGTGGTCTGCCGGGTAGTGGTGTGTTTGTTATTAATCCACCTTACACACTTAAAGATCAAATGAAGCCAGCCTTAGAGCAAATGGTGGCTTTATTAGGTCAAGACAAAAACGCTATGTTTAAGTTAGAGTCTAACTAACTGCCAAATATCAACAGCTATTATTCAAAATTCATGAGTCATATACATCGATAGTATGTTTTTGGTAGTGCTAAGATAAAGGCTAGTTGCAAATGCTTACAACTGTAAGCATTTTTTTTTGCTTAAACACCTAAAATTTGTAACTAAGCTCTCGAAAAATATATCATTTATCAAGCAGTGGTCATTTTCTATGTCTTGAAAATACCATGCTTAACCTAATATAGAGTCAAAGAATTAGCAACAATATTCCCATCAGCATTCATGGCACGGCTTGGAAAATCCAGTTAATAGCTAATAGTAGATTGCAATTCCAGTTGTACCTTGTTGGCAAGTGGTGAGTTGTGCTACCTATTCTAAAAATTTAAAAGTACCAATAAACAAGAAAAACTTTCATCAATTGTTATTAAAGAGGAAATATGAAGCGTATTATTTTATTTGTGCTGACTAACTTGGCCGTTGTTGTCGTGTTAGGTCTGGTAGCGAGCTTGTTGGGTGTCAATCGATACCTCACTGCAAATGGGCTTAACCTAACAGCCTTATTAGGATATGCCCTCATTATGGGTTTTGGTGGCGCCATAATTTCATTACTCATTAGTAAGCCTGTTGCAAAATGGTCTTCTGGTGTACGAGTAATTACCCAAGCTCAAAATCAAGATGAAGCTTGGTTGCTCGAAACTACCTATCGCTTAGCTACAAAAGCCAATATTGGCATGCCAGAAGTGGGTATTTTTGAGGGTGACCCTAACGCATTCGCAACAGGGGCTTTCAAGAACTCTGCTTTGGTGGCCGTTTCTACTGGCTTACTCTATAGTATGACTAAGGAAGAAGTAGAAGCAGTATTGGCTCATGAGGTAGCTCATATTGCTAATGGCGACATGGTTACTATGACCTTAATCCAAGGTGTCATGAATACTTTTGTAGTCTTTTTAAGCCGTGTAATTGGTTATGCAGTTGATAGCTTTTTGCGTAAGGGCTCTGACAACGAAAATTCAGGCCCAGGTATTGGTTATATGATTACCACCATCGTTCTTGATATTGTTTTAGGTTTTGCTGCTGCCATTGTAGTGGCGTGGTTTAGTCGTCAACGAGAATTTAGAGCCGACTCTGGTGCTGCTCAACTGATGGGGCGTAAACAACCCATGATTAATGCACTGGCTAGATTAGGTGGAGTGCACACCGCTGACTTACCAAAAGGTGTGGCTGCAATGGGAATTGCAGGAGGTATGGGTGCATTGTTTTCTACCCATCCACCAATTGAAGAGCGTATTAAAGCATTACAAAATTTGTAATTGAAAATCATCAATACGCTTATCAACTCTCACCTGTAAAAAGCCTGATTACTTGAATTAATGCACAGCTAAAAAAGCTCTATGGCATTGGCATAGAGCTTTTTTATGCGTAAGTCCACCATTGTTCTTGAGGGCAATTAGCTAAATGGGGCAGGGTGTTAAAGCT
>JALQUL010000379.1 GCA_023260735.1 Limnohabitans sp.
TGGTGCTGGTGCTGGTGTTTCTGCTGCTGCTTTTGCAGGTCCTAAATGTGATGTGCCTGAAGCTAAATGGATGAAAGAAGCTGATTTCAAAAAAACTATGGTTGACCAAGGTTACACCATCAAAACATTTAAAGTTAGCAGTGGTAAGTGTTATGAAATTTATGGTACTGACAAAGCTGGCAAAAAAGTTGAAATTTATTTCAACCCAGAAACTGGCAAAGCCATCGAGACTAAATAATGAAAACTGACGTCTATTTACCGGCGTCAGAAAAAGTGTGGGACCTGTTTGTTCGATGTTTTCATTGGACAATGGTGTCCTGCATTTTGCTTGATTATTTTGTTATTTCTGACGGTGAACTACCACATCAAATTTTAGGCTATGGCGCTACTGCATTGGTACTGTCTAGAATTGTTTGGGGCTTTATTGGCTCCGAAACCGCTAGGTTTAGTGATTTTTTTCCTACTCCTAGCAAACTGCGACATCACTTTAAAGCCATTCGCAATGGCGAGCATTTATATTACAAGGGTCACAACCCTTTAGGTGCCTTAATGATTTTGACCTTATTAAGTCTTATTATTGGCTTAGGCGTCACTGGTTGGATGCAAACCTTGGATGCTTTTTGGGGCGAGGAATGGTTAATGCTATCTCATGAAATCTTGTCACATACTTTAATGGTAATGGTCTTTATTCATGTCTCTGCTGCCATTATTATGGGTAAAATTGAACGTGTGAAGTTAATCAAGGCCATGGTCACTGGTAACAAAGAACGTTATTAAAGTCAGCTTAATAAAACTACTTATTATCTATCTACATAGCGCTTAAGAATAGCTAGGTCAATTAATTCAACATAAGTTGAAACTTAAAGCGTTCAACTTATTAGAAGTTTGCAGCTCAATCATTTCACACTAAAATATCCTCTGGTTTTTGGCATAGTAAGCTTATTCACCTAGCAACTCATGGGTATCCACTATTAGCCAATTTTGTAGGGCATCTGGAGTTAAACCTTGCTCAAGTTGCGCCTGTTCGTGCTGATTTTGTAATTGCTGTAAATGGGCTAAATAACTTGGGCCTTTATTGACAAATAAACGTACTCCACCTTTGTTTAAATCTGGCGCTCTAAAAAACATCGGGCCATCACTTTGCGGGGTATCTCCAGCTACCAAAATTGGTTTTTTCCATTTATGAATATGCGTACGAATGGCTGCGTATTTACCCTCATACCAAGGCAAGGGTGCCCATAAAGCATGGGTTAATTCATAGTCTTGCATTTGCTCTTGACTATAAGCACCTTGCTCAATTTTTTTACGTGAAGTGCTTAATTCCTGCGTTACAGGATGACGCAAGGCCAAATTAACACCAATCACATTGGCAGGTTTAACACTGTAGCCGTACAAAGGGTCTGCAACAATCATACGCACTAACTCTTCTGCAGCCGCCGTCACTACAAAAACCTCAATTCCACTAGCCATTAAGGCTGCATACAGCTCTTGCTGCCCCTTTAGCATTTTTGGAATAGGAATGATGTCCGTTTTTTCGGAACGGCCATTGGTCACCTGAGCTGATAATGGGCTATTTAAAGCCAACATCTCATCCATCCAGATTTTTAATTGCTTAATTTGAAAACCAGCAAATATTTGTGAGGCCCAAGGGTAGCCAATTTGATCGTCTATTTGGCCAAGGCGTTCGTAATAACTGTATAAACTTTCTTGATAGCCTTCTCTATCTAAAAAAGGAATTAACTTTAAAGAAGGATGCATTGTCTCACGTGTAAGTACCCCTTTTTGTTCTAAAAAAGGCAAAAACGCCGAAACCAAATCATATTGATAGGTGGTTTGATCCGCATCAAAAACAGCAAATGCACCACTGTGTGCATTTTTACTAATTAAATCTTGCAAATATTTTTTAGCGTGCAATGGCCAACTTGGTAATGCAATTGAAAGATTCGTTTTCATCAAAATTTACCCCTTATTAGGTGTTCAAGCACAATGCAAGCCAAGCCTACACGTCAACAAACGTTTGATAAAGAACCCACAACACCAAGACGATATTAGTCTTATGTTGTAGGTATTTTTAAAATTAACGTTGTGAAGTTAAATAATTAGGATTCACATAAAACGGTGCAGTTGAGCGTGGCAGGGCTTGGGCACCTTTAATCACATCGGCTAATTTTTCAGCCAACATAATGGTGGGTACATTTAAATTGCCGCTCACAATATTGGGCATAATTGAGGCATCTACTACACGTAAATTTTGAACACCGTGTACTTTTGCCTCTCCATCGACCACCGCCATTTCATCAGTACCCATTTTGCAAGTGCATGATGGATGATATGCCGTTTCACTATTTCTAGAAATATGCTCATCAATTTCGGCGTCAGTTTGCACGTGTTTACCCGGCGATAATTCTTCACCACGGAAAGGATCCATCGCTTTTTGTGCAAAGATTTCACGCGTTAAACGAATCGCAGCACGCATTTCTTTGCGGTCTTGCTCGGTGGACATATAGTTAAATTTAATTTCTGGTGCTTGTAGTGGGTCGTTAGAACGAATCTTCACATGGCCACGGCTGGTAGAGCGCATTGGGCCCACATGAGCTTGGAAGCCATGGCATTTCACTGGGGAACTACCATCATAACGCACTGCCATTGGCAAGAAATGATATTGCAAATCAGGGTGTTTAACTCCGGCATCACTGCGAATAAAGCCACCTGACTCAAAATGGTTGGTAGCACCTAATCCCTTTTGGAATAACAACCACTCCAAACCAATTTTGGCTTTTACTAATGGGTTGTTAGTCGAATAAAGAGTGATTGGTTTTTTACATTCATACTGCACATAGGTTTCGACATGGTCTTGTAAGTTTTGACCCACGCCTGGTAAATTTACTTTCACCTCAATGCCAACAGATTTTAAATGCTCGGGGTCACCAATGCCAGACAATTGCAATAATTGTGGCGAGTTAATAGCACCACCACATAAAATCACTTCTTTACGAGCTCTAATTTCTTCCTTGACTCCATTCTTTAAAATCTCTACACCAACTGCTACTAAAGCATCTGGTGGACCTTCTAAAAGAATTTTTGTCACAATCGTATTAAGATGGATTTCGGTATTATCGCGCTCCATGGCGGGACGTAAATAAGCCATAGCGGTACTCCAGCGACGTCCTTGATGCACTGTCATATCCATTGGGCCTAAACCCTCTTGCTGATACCCATTCATGTCTTCAGTGTAAGGGTAGCCCGCCTCTACACCCGCATCAATAAAAGCTCTGTACAAGGGATTTTTTCCTGCACCAGTACTTACATTTAATGGACCTGAATCGCCACGGTAATCATCACCGCCTTTGGCTCTGGTTTCTGATTTTCTAAAATAGGGTAGGCAATCGGCATAAGACCAGTTTTCTAGGCCTTTGTGTGAAGCCCATCCATCATAGTCAAGCGCATGACCACGAATATAAACCATGCCGTTAATAGATGAAGAACCACCAACGGTTTTACCCCTTGGGCAATGCACTTTTCGGTTAGCCATACCTGGCTCTGGCTCAGACTCATACATCCATGTGTATTTAGGATTGGCCATTGGATAAGCTAAAGCGGATGGCATATGAATAAACAAATGATGATCCATGCCACCCGCCTCTAGCACTAATACCCTTGTGACCTCATCTTCACTTAGGCGATTGGCTAAAACGCTACCTGCCGAGCCTGATCCAATAATAATGTAATCAATGTTAGTTGCTGTCATAGCGAAATCCTTTTGAATATATAAACTTAAACGATTAGCCCAGTTTTTATTAACGGTAACCAGTTACCACATCGCCCAATTCAACATAAATTGTTTTTAACTGTGTGTAATGCTCGAGGGCTACCATTGAGTTTTCGTGGCCAATACCCGACTCTTTAGCGCCACCAAATGGCATTTCAATAGGCGTGATGTTGTAGTTATTAATCCAGCAAATACCGGCTTTTAATTGATTAGCGACTCGGTGAGCACGGCGAATATCGGTGGTAAAAACACCTGCTGCCAAACCAAATCGAGTGTTGTTGGCTCGCTCAATAGCTTCCTCTTCGGTGTCAAAAGTGAGCATTGACAAAACCGGTCCAAAAATTTCTTCACGGACAATTTTCATGTCATCGGTACAATTAGCAAAAATGGTGGGAGCTACAAAATTACTACTACCATTACTAACCGCAACACGATTACCACCTGCCACTAATTGCGCACCTTCATCAATTCCACTTTGTATATAAGCCAATACTTTTTCGGTGTGTTCTGGTGATATTAATGCACCTACTTCGGTGTTTAAATCAAGTGGTAAACCGACTTTTAATAAAGCCGTACGCTCTGTTAAGCGAGCTAAAAAGCGATCAGCAATACCTTTTTGTACAAATACTCTGGTGCAGTTGGTACAAACTTCGCCTTGAGTATAAAAGTTGCCCATCATGGCCGCTGCAACTGCGTTTTCTAAATCAGCATCATCAAAAATAACTAATGGAGATTTACCACCTAACTCCATAGTGACGCGTTTTAACGTACCAGCTGCAGTTTCCATGACTTTTTTACCTGTAGCCACAGAGCCTGTCACAGAAACCTTTGCTGCGCCCTCATGAGCTGCTAACATGGCCCCGGTTTGACGACGGCCTTGCAAGACGTTAAAAACGCCTGCTGGTACACCAGCCTCTAGGTAAATTTCAGCTAAACGCACCGCCGTCATTGGAGTGAGTTCGGAGGGCTTAAAAATCATGGCATTCCCCGCTGCCAATGCAGGAGCAGATTTCCAGCAAGCAATTTGAATAGGGTAATTCCAAGCACCAATGCCTACACACACGCCTAATGGTTCACGGCGAGTATAAGCAAAAGCCGTTTTAAATGGGTATTGTGCTCCTGCTAAAGTGGCGGCTGCGCCAGCAAAATACTCAATACAATCGGCACCACTTAATACGTCAACTACATTAGCTTCTTGTAATGGTTTACCGGTATCTTTTACTTCTAATTCAGCTAACTCATCATTATATTGACGTAATAATTGAGCGGCTTTTTGCAAAATACGACCACGTTCAACACCTGTCATGGCCGACCAAATTTTAAAACCCTCTTGAGCCACTTGCATGGCTTGTTCAATATCTTGAGCAGATGCATCATGAACCACACCCAAAACTTCACCAGTTGCAGGGTTGAAGTTTTCAAAAGATTCACCACTACCAATCAAGGGCTGCCCCCCTACAAAACTGACGATATTGGTTAAATTTGAATTTGTTTGCGACATAAAATCATCCACTCAAAAAATGCCTTTTTACAGGCTTTGTAATCTATAAAATAATTACGGCTCAACAGGTGTTGAGCCGCAATCACGAAATAACTTTATTTTATCTGAGTTATATTTTTAAAAAACTCGGAAAAATTAAAAGCTCTTATTTTAAAGAAGCTTTAACTGTAGCTAAACCTTCTTTACCGTCAAAAGTTTTTACACCCATTAACCATTTATCTAAAGCAGCTGGATTTTTTTGTAAATAGGCTTTAGCAGCTTTATTTGGGGAAGTTTTATCTAAAATAGGACCCATTACTTCATTTTCCATGGCTAATGAATATTGAAGATTTTTAATAAATGCGGCTGCGTTAGGGCAACGTGTTTCAAATGATGGGGCCACAGCAGTGTAAACCTTCGCTTCGCCTAAATTAGGACCGAATACATCGTCACCACCTGCTAGATAGCTCATTTTCATTTGTACATTCATGGGATGGGGTTCCCAACCTAAAAACACAATACCTTTGTTAGCTTTAATTGCTTTTTGAGCAGCAGACAACATACCCGCTTCTGAAGACTCAACCATTTTGAATGATTTCAAGCCAAATTTATTTTCTTTGATCATTCCAGCAATTAAAGCATTGCCATCATTACCTGGCTCAATACCATAAATTTTGCCATCAAGTTCTTTTTGAAACTTGGCAATATCAGCAAAAGTTTTTAAACCTTTGTCGTACAAATAAGTAGGTACAGCCAAAGTGTATTTAGCACC
>JALQUL010000461.1 GCA_023260735.1 Limnohabitans sp.
TCGGCATAGTCGGTAATGACTAGGCTGGTTCCGTTAGCACCTATATTAATCACATTATTAGGGCTAATTAAAGGCCTTAAAACAGGTAAAACACTGTTGGGATTGCTGTATTGCAAATTAAAAATTTGCGTCACAATTTGATTACCTGAGGTTTTTTGATCGGGTAATATAACAGTTCCACCTTGCACTTTTGCTTCAGACTCCGGCACAACTTTAGTAATGCCACTGGAGTCTACAATTGCAAAATTTTGCATACGCAATGCGGCAACAAATTGCTGAAATGCCACATCTGGCGCCACTGGTCGCTCGGTCGATAAAGTAATTTGTCCCTTTACCCTTGGGTCAATGACTAAGTTTTTACCTGTCACTACACTCATGGTTCTGGCAACTGCTTCAATTTCTGCCTCCACAAAACTCAAGGTTACAAATGAGCCTTTTTTGAGTTTACTAGGATCGATGTTTTTTTTACTTTTTTTGTTTGATTTTTGAACCGCTGGTTCAGTTAAATCGGTAGGATCAAGTACGACCGGATTAGCTAAGCTTACACCTTGGTGTAAAACCAATAAAACAGCAAGGCCAATAGAAGATAAACGAATTTTCATGAGATTCAACCCAAGGTAATAATAGAACGAGAGCCTGAGCGACGACCAATAATATTAAGAAGATTTCCAAGTGCTTGCTCTCGCTCTGGGGTTGCACTTGCTTCTCCGCTAAAACGTAAACGATTACCAGACCATTGCCCAGTACCCGTTAAAATTAAACTTCCCTCGGTGGTACTTAATTGCAACTGAGGAACTGAGCCGCCTTTTATCACCACCAAATAACTTCCTAAGGGCTTTATAGTTGACAGTTTAGATGAGGCCTGATTAATTTGGATATTCAATTGACCTTGTACTAAAAATTGATTATTGACCCATTGCAACTCTAAGCCTTGCTGTTGTAGTTCAATTTCGGCTTGCAAACCCAAAGTATTCCAAGGCGCACCCAAGGCAGACAATATAGCACCAGGGAGCTTGATTTGACCATCTTGCAACTTGAACTTTGCGTTTTTCCAGCCCCAATTAAAATCTAAATTAACAGCATTGGCCATACAGCAATCAAGCCATAAACTAGCATTAGCTTGGGTAAAGCTAGGTGCTAAATGCCAATGGATATGCCCTGGCAACTGAGCAATCTCTCGGCTATTAGGTCCGCCTGTCAACACCAACTCTGCAGTACCGTTCCAAACAGTACCATTGGCATTGAGTAAGCGTACATGCTGATTGGTATTTTGCTCTATTAAATAACTTAACCAAACAGCAGGAGCAAACATAACAAGCGCAATCAGAACACCTAAAAAGCCCCCGACTAATGACCAAACAGCTAACTTTGTGTGTGCACTTAATGATTTTTTTCCAGCAAGTGAAACAGGCGCTAAAAGAGATTTTTTCATTTTTTAGCTAATTTATTTTGAATTCATTTTAGGCAATAAAAACACCACTGTCCCCTGCCATAAGGTGGAGTTATTGACCTGTTTTAACTGAATTTCTTGTGGTTTATTGTGGAGTTCTATTCTTACTATTTCTAACCATTGCAACAATTTTTTTGACTCTGTATTTTGTAAGGTAACGGTTATTTTGTCACCAGAACTGAGCAAAGTATATTGACCTGGAATTGTATTTTCCGAAAGTAATTTTAAAGTGGATTCAAAATTAGCTGGTGCATTCTGAGATTGGGCCTGAGCTTGAATAGTTTTAGCTTCGGCAACCATTTGTTGCATAGATTGAATTTCTTGATCTAACACCAAATGCTTTGCTGGTGCATTTTTTAAAATTTGAATAGCTGGCGACAACAACACCCACCAGATAAAAGCACCTGCTACCAAGTAGATAGCAATTAGCACCATTACTTTCTCACGCCCTGCAAGATTCGCAAAAATTACCTTAATGTGATCTAATTTATATTTTAATGGTATTGCAGTGCTAGAGTCTTGCTGAACTTTAGCATTAGGTAAGTTTTGATCGCTCATGGTTGCCCCTCTGCGTTGACGCTTGACTTTAATGCTTGCTTATTTTTTTTCTGGCTCACTTTTAACACCCATTGATTAGCTTGTGGCAATAATTCATAACCGTATTGCATAGCTTGCGACTGCATACTTTGAATCACAAAATCTTCGCTGGGCAATCCCGTAATAATTAACTGCTGATCTTGATAGTGAAAAGCGCTAACTTGAATTGATTCAGGCAATATTAAACCCGTCACCGATAACAATGCTTCAAAATCGGTGCTAGCCAATTGTGCACTTTGCTGTCTTAAAATATCTAACTGCCTACTCATTTGTAAGCTTGGATTGACCACTACATTGATTTGTGGAAATGTTTGTTGGAGTAGTTGGGTGGTTTGTAGTTGCTTAGCCTCAAGTCGATTTTTCTCTTGCCATGCTACAAAATTAAGTCCAATCAATTGACTCAACACTAACAACAATAAACCCCATCGGGCTAAACGCCAATGGGCATCGAATCGAAAAGAATCAATAGCCTTTTTCAATTTTCTAAGAAGAGGGTTGCTTCCACCGATCTTAATATCAAATTGGGCTAAATCCCACTCCGTATTTGCGCTATTTAAAATAGATTGACCTAGAGATCGAATAGTGACTTGTTGATTAAATACAGACTCAACCGAGGTCACTAAATGCGCTGGCGAATAAATAATATCGTCAGAGTTTAAATCGGTACATAAATGAGTCGCATACTGTAGAGGACTAGATAAAACACCATTTTTATCAGCTCGAATCAACCAAGGGTTATCTTCTGCACCTTGTACTTCTATATGTAAATCGCTGCCTGGAAATACCTGCGGAATAATACGTGTAATTTTATGACCCGCTAAATCAAATGCCTCTAAAATAGTGGTCATCCAAGCTTTTTCATATGCCGCCACCCAAGTAGCATTTTTTTCTTGCGAATGAGGCGCAATTGCCAAGGCCAGACTACTTGGCTCATCTAGCAACACATCTTCTAAAACAGCTTCTAATGCTATTTTTAATTTTGCGGCAGGAGCTTTGGGCAAGTTGATTAAATGAAACGACAAACGTTGCACAGGAACAATCAATACTGTGTTAGCCAACTTGTCAAGTAAAACCAACGGCGCATGTCCTTGACGCATCACCGATCTGCCATCAGGGCTTTGTACAAAAGCGAGTTCAGTTTCAGGATGAAACGCTTGCACAGGCAGTAAAATATATTGTGTACTCATAAGGGTAACAAGTTAAATTCCATCATTGAAGGGTGGCAGCCAAATCGGCAGATAAAACGCCTCTGTCGCGCCAAATGGTTTGAACACTTCGCCCCTGACGATTGATTAAAGAAACCTCTTCTATCGTGGTTTGTTCAATTCGCATTCGGCCAATTACAAAAAAATAATTACTACCTACCGAGTGCAAATTAGCGGAGAGTATATTATTGCCTAGTTTCAGGGCATCTGTGGCCTGCAACAAATCTTGAAAAGGTTGAATTTCACGAACTTTTACAGCCTGTTTGGCGCTTGCCATATCAAGGGTAGGTATAACCGCGTGCAATACCTCTGCTGAGGCAGTATTGAGATTGACAGTAGTCTGATTGGGCAATAAAGTAATAAAGGGCTCTAACTTAGTTAATGTACTAGACTTTAATCCAAGCCAAGACAACTGCCTCACCCTTTGTGGCCTTAAATTAATTTCATTAAAGTCTTCATTATCGGGTTTTGCTGTTGCACTGGCTAACAAGCCATTACACAAAATATCTAGTTCTGAAGTATTTATTTGTAACTCCAAAAATAATCGTTTAAATATTGCTTTATCGGGTTCCGATATTTTTGCCTCACGAACTAAATTAGTAATATTTAAACGACTTTGCGCATCTACTACATGACCCGACAAAAATGCATCTAAGGCATCCTCTAATGAGACCGCGGTATTGTTTTTATCAGCGGCTAAAAAAGTAGATAACCTTGACTCCTCTAAGACCAAAGCCCAAGGTTCGCCTAAATGGTCCACTATTCCAGTTCGAGCATCTTCTCTTAAAATTAACTTTGACCAATCAAGCGCCCCAGTTAACATCCAAGCTACTTGTAAGCGTTGTCGCTCGGCTTTTTCTACTTCAATAGCACGCCATTGATACCATAAAGCAGCACTTGAAAAAGTGGCTACTATGGCAACTGTTAATATGGCAATTAATAAAGCAGCTCCCTTTTGATGTACTTTTATGGCTTGGCTAGGGGGGAGTTTTGTCATTGACGCGTACCCCCTGCAATGGGCTTCATCCAATCTTTGGTAATTGCACCAGATAATGCCTGTTGAGGACTAATACTGACTTGTAATCGAATCGCATCGGGTAACACAATAGATTCTAATAAATCACTATCTAAGCTTTCTTCATCTGAACTTGAAAGTGCGTTACTCCAAGTATTGCCTCTAAAATATAATAAATTCCATGAGTCGATTGCAATAATTTTAGTAGCATTTTGCAAGTTAGCGCCAGAAACTGATTCTGACCAAATTTTGGCTAGTTTATATTGTTCTTTTAATTCACCTTGGGTGTTAACGCCCTTCGATTGCCATCTAAGCCAATAATTTTTACCTTCTAAATTGGCTTTAGTCCACGCCACTACCATCACATTCATTGTTTCATTTTGATTACCTTCAAGTCGGGTGAGTCTTAGCAACTTTCCATCAAACTCTAATGCGTTAATGTAGGGGGTTTGTATGATCGCATCTAGGTCGGTACTCCATTGTGCCAACGCAGCAGTAAGGGCTAACACTTGATTTTGATGCTCTTGATTAACTGTTCTGGCTGTGCTCATGGCATCTAGGCCACGCCAGCTGATTAATGCCAAAGTGGCCAATAAAGCCATTGCCACCAACATTTCAATAAGGGTAAAGCCAGCTTGAGGCTTGGTTGCATCAGGTGAGTGCTGATAAAGCCTCATATCACAATTTACCCACAACCGTTGACAAAGACAAAATGGGACCTAGTTTGTCTGAAATTTGAACATCCATTCGTCTGAAGTTGGGATTGGGTGTAGGTTGAATATTGACCTTACCTAAAAACTCGGTTTGGCCCTGGGCACAAGTAAAGTCCGACTCTCCAATATTAGGCATTTGCTTTTCGAGCCGTGTTTTAATCATTTGATTCTCTGCGCATAGTTGCGCTAACAAAATATTGCCTAATCTATCGCTATTATTGCTTAAACTCATACTCGCTTTAGCTCCCGCCATGAGTGCAATTGCAGTAATACTTAAGGCAACTAAAATTTCAATTAAGGTAAAACCTTGTTGACGGCTAGAACGTAGCTCTTGAAAACGCTGAGGCTGCTTCATGGCTGAATTGAACTCACTTTAAACGGATGCAGACCATCGGTTGCTATTTCAATTTTTTGATCTTGTAATTGCAATACAATTTTTTGTTTATCAATAATGGGCTCTGGCCCTAATACCAATATTTTTGGTTCAACTACAGAAATACCTTGCTCGCTCCAAAAACTTAATTTTTCGAGTTCACTAGCATTTTTATTTTTAAGACCTTCAAATTGAAAGCCTTGCTCGGTAGCACGCCACTTCACTAGCAATCCAGTAGCTCTTGATTGAGCTCGTGCACTATCAAGCAAAGAAGCCAATCGCTGGGCTTCTCGCTCTAATTTAACACTGTCTTGATTAGGCAATGAAATGGCCACACCAACACTAGCAATCGCAATAATTGCCACCACCACCATTAATTCTAGTAAGGTAAATCCGTGTTGTTTAATAGGCTTATGAGCGCATAACTTCACAATCAACACGGATTGGTGTCGTTTTCGGAAAATATTTCTCAATGTGTGTAACACGAACCTAATTAAGAGTAAATGTGCAAATTATTGCCAAGAGCCTATATCGGCATCTAGACCTTCTCCGCCTGTTTTACCATCGGCACCAAAAGACATCACATCTATCTCGGAGTTAACACCAGGATTGAGATACTGATAACCATTACCCCATGGGTCTTTTGGTAATTTATCAATATAGTTTCTCCAGTTGGGTGCAGCAGGGCCAGCGCTAGGACGTTGCACCAAGGCATTTAAACCTTGCTCTTGCGTAGGGTAACGCTGATTATCAAGTTTATAAAGTTTTAACTGCGTCATGAGGTTATTAACATCGGTACGAGCAGCAGTGACTTTAGCGTCGTCAGCCCGATTTAATACATTAGGCACAATTAAGGCTGCCAAAACGCCAATAATAACTAATACCACCATTAATTCTATTAAGGTAAAACCGTGCGACCGGTGAAGTTTTGTATTCATGTGGTTTCAAATTTAAAAATAATATTAACTTTAACCAATATATCTAACACTTTTCAAGTTTTGAACTTGTTGATTGTTGAGCATGGGTAAAGTTGACCTGGAATTGATAGGTGAAGGCACAAGGACTCCCCATTTCTGTTATTTTACCTATTCATTCATGAAGAATAAGATTTATCTTGTTTTCTATAACGTTAAAATAACTATCAATCCGCATTTGGGAAATATTTTATATGACTGCCTCTCCTACACTTGTTTGGTCAACCCGATTAAGTAGCTTTTTCATTTGGCTATTAGTTGGCTTTAGCCTAGTTTTTTGGTTTTTGCGTGGTGTTGGCACAAACTCCCCAACCAACCATCAGGTCCCTGTTATTAGTCATCAGTCCCCCACCTCCCCAGAATCCATGTTAAGGGCGTTAGGAGCCGATCAACAAGATACTCCAGAAACCACCACGACAGATGCACTTGCTCAGCGAATTCGTTTAATGGGTGTGTTAGCTTTCAGCAACGGAGCGGGAGCCGCACTTTTGTCAATTGACCAAGAAAGCGCCGACCCCTACAAAATTGGTGAAGAAGTCATTGAGG
>JALQUL010000004.1 GCA_023260735.1 Limnohabitans sp.
TGAAATCACAGACGAGCCGTTCATTAAGGCGATTACAGCTCGACCATTACCCGTATGACGTAAGATTAAATCCTTTTTGCCATCACCATTAAAGTCGCCTGAGGCTTGTAAAGCGTAAGTTTTTCCTTTTAATAAACTCAAACTTATATTACTTGAGGTAATTCCAGATGCACTTACTAAAGTAAGTCGGGTAAGGCCAGTTCTTAAATTTCTCCAAATGGCATCTGAAATAGCATCGCCATTAAAGTCCCTTGCTTTTGCCACTCCAGTTGTAGGCGATGGTTCAGGCGGAGGAGGTTCAGTTGGATCAGGAGTGGGGGCAGGTGTACTAGTTAAAGCAACAATCACTTTATAAGCATCTGCAATACCTGACCCAGCAGTTTTAGCAGTATTAAAACTCGGACTAAAAATACGTGTATTAAGGACTAATTTACTTTCTGCGAGACTAGGCGTGAGAGTAGGATCTTTGGCAAACATTAAAGCTAAAACACCTGCGACATGAGGTGTTGCCATTGATGTACCACTGTAATTAGCGTAAGCGGTATCTGCGCCAGGAGTAGTGTAACCAGCATTAATAGTAGATTTAATACTCACGCCAGGTGCTGCAATATCTACTAATGCACCATAATTAGAAAAACTGGCCAATAAACCATTAGAGTCAGTTGCAGCAACTGTTACAGCGGCAGCACAATTAGCTGGCGTTGCATATTGTGCATTGGTTGCCGAATTTCCAGCCGCCACCACTACCACCGCTCCCAAAGCACGTGCGGTGTCAATTGCGTTTTTCATGGTAGAACCACAAGTTGAAGAACTGCCACCCAAAGACAAATTAATTACTTTAGCAGGATTAGGGTTAGTTGGAACACCTGCTACCGAACCACCCGCAGCCCAAACAATACCATCAGCTACGTCACTTAAATAACCACCACATGTACCTAACACTCTGACAGGTAAAATTTTGGCACCGTAAGCAACACCTGCCACACCTGTTCCATTGCTAGCGGCTGCAATTGTACCTGCCACATGTGTACCATGCCAGCTACTTGGGCTACCGCTGCAAGAATCACCTGGGTCAATAGCATTATTGTCACGACCGTTACCGTCTCCGCTAACTGAAGTATCACCAATAAAGTCATAACCAGCCACAGCACTACCGTTCATCACAAATTGACCGGATAAATCTATATGTGGGCGGTACCCTGTATCTACAACGGCTACCACCACATTGGTCCCATCAACCGAGTTCCAAGCTTGTTGTGCATTCACTCCATAAGCTGAGTCTGTCTTCAGCCCCCAAAGGGAAGCAAGCTCTGTGCTTGTAGGCAAAGCATTAGAACTCATTGCGATGTTCGGTTCAGCATATTCGATTTGCGAGTCTGCTGATTTCATTTCTTCGATTATTGCATTGGCCTTACTAAGCGTAATATTTTGATTAGTATTTAAAACAGCAGCACCAGTAAAATTTTGTGATTTAAAAGCTAAATTAATACCGTGCTTATTAGTAACTGGTGCTAAATTATTGAGCACCGCAGTAGCAGAAAGTTTACTTGTTCCTAGTGCTGAAGTAGCAATGGCGCTGGCAACACTACTGCCCGCCAATGTACTTAAAGTATCTGTAGAGCCTGCTGTAGATAAACTACTTGTGGCTGTTTTGTATTTAACAATAAAACCATTCACATTCGCCACAGTTTGAGACTTTTGTTCGAAAGCTTGGAAAGCAAGCTTAGAGGCGATTATTTGTTCTGGTGTTAAAGCTAATTGAGAAACACCATCACTGAGACCTTGCGCTGAATAAAGCGGAAAATCTTTGTTGTTAGCTTCAGGTGTATAAGCTTGGCTTGAATCTATTTTGGTACTGTTATTCGAACCACCACAGGCTGTTAAAACAGCTAATAAAATAAGTGCAAGACTTGTTTGAAGTAGTCGGTTTTTTTTATTGTTGAACATCGCATGTCCTTTATTACCACTTAATAATTTTTTATTTTTGCAAAATGAATTGCAAAAATTACTGAAATAAAAAAATTGTTAATTGGTTTTTAAAACAATTTTTTACTACGATTAAATGGTAATGATTGAGATCTATCGTGCTTTTACACGATCTTGCGATTTGTACCTAGTATGTTAGAAATTAAAGCCTGAAAATGAATATCATTACTGTTACGCAATAAAATTCATTCATTTAAGTTAAAACCTTTAACCAATTGATTTTTTAATTACATTAAAGGCATTGGCGACATAAAAAATTACTTGCCCAATATTCTTGTAATTAATCCTCTCAATTGCTTAGCCAAAGCCCAAAGTTTAGAGTTATAAATTCTAAGCAGACGCTCATGATAGTTGTGTTCGCTTGTTGAACTAATGTTTTTTGCGGTAAACAAGCTTTCATTTTTTTCTAACAAGTAATCAAATTGTTGTTTGACCGATCGTAAATAAATGAATTCTGTACGCATTTGACTTGCCGATTGAAACTCAGTCATGCCCTGGCTTGCAAAAAATTGAAAATCTACTGCATTAGAGCTTATGAGTTGATGCGGCCTATACCAATTAAGTTGAGTCAGAGTTTTATATCCTGTTACTTGGCGTTGTATCGGCAACTCTAATTTTTCATATTGAATCAAATCTTCTGAATTAAGTTCGCTACCTAAAGCTACAAATACACCCTCTAGTATTGAACGTAAATTATCAGCATCGGGCTGCGCACTTGGTGCCGTAATGGTTAGTTCAGAAAACAAGGCAATAAACGATCTAAAAAGCAAATAACCGATGGTCGGCTCAAAACTTGACTTCCATTCTTCATCTATTAACACTGCTTTACCTGTAGCTTGGTGCCATAAAACATTTTGAGTAATCGCATCAAAAAACTGGGCTGGAAGCGTTTTATTTTTATTAAATGGTGTACTTAATCCATTAATGCCACTTAATTGTTCTAGGGCATTTAAATAACTAAGCACTATTTTGGCTAAATCTTGATAGGTCCAATTTTTGGTTTTAACAACAGATTGTAATAACTGTGAAAATGAAACATAATCAGTTGAATAATAACTAGCGGTAGTTTTAGGTGTAAATTCTAGCGATGCTACAGGGTCAATAATGGTGGCCTCTTGTGGCTTCATCAACATTAAATCTTGACTATATTGCACTTGAATAGTGTCATCGGAATTTTGAATAAACGTCGTTTTTTTACAGTATTGGGCAATTCTATTGGTGCTGTAGTAGTAGGCCAAGACCTGCTTAGATGAAGCGTTAAAAAGCTCTAAATCTTGCGCTCGCAAACTAGCTGTAATTAAAAATGAATTGCTAACATCAATGGCTATTTTATTATCAAATAAAGGGCCCCATGCACTTTCTTGACTAAAAGCATAAGGCGGCGTAAATTGTTGATCTTTGGTAACCGATTGCGCCGCTAAATCTTGCGCTTTAAAAGCTGGCATATTAAAACCAGCTTGAGTAATAAGCGTAAGGGGTAATTTGTAATCTGGAAATGGTGCGCTAAATTCTGTCGCAGCAAAACCAGCTGTTTTTAACATTTGCTCTAATACATGTTTACCAAATGTTTGAGGTCCATTTTTTTTATAACGCCCCTCAATACCAATCATTCTTTCACCCAAGTGGTCTTCTGGGGTTCCCGCATAATATTTGAGGCCAATTTGATTTTCAATGGCAATAATTAAAACACCATTTGGCTTTAAAAATCCCCTTACCTTTTTAAGCATTTCAAGAGCGGGATTTTCTCCTGGAGTAAACCAATTCGCATATTCTAAAACGCCAATTAAGGTTATTACATCAAATTGTTGGTTAAGCTTAAACTCTGTAAAGTTTTCAGAAACCAACTCTACATTGGGTAAATCACGGCATCGCTCACGGGCAATAGACGCCCTACGTTTGCTACCCTCTAAAGCAAAAACATTGGCTTGGCACTCGCCTAAAAATCGAGTAATTGCACCACAACCAGCACCAATTTCTAAAACATTTGCATTTTTTAATTGCTCGGTAAAATGCCTTAATAAATTAACTCTATTTTTATTCAAATAATAATGGGTAGGCCAATCTACACATTGTAGTTTTAGTTCATCCGACATAATAGACACATCTTTGGCATTTTTAATAATTTGGCCAATTCTGTTTTCAGTTTCATCTCCATCGCTATAAGCAATTCCTTGATACTGCGGTTTTGACCAAATTTTTGCAGTCTCATCAAAGACATAGCCATTTTCTGAAAGTAAGTTTTTCATAATTGTTTTTCTAGTTTGTTCAATCTTCAATTCAATACCAATAGACCATAGAATCTTTAAATTGTCTTTACTGAGGCATATTCGGCTTTTAAATCAGTAATGCCAGAAAAGTGGGGGGCTCTACCACCATATGAATACTGTCAAATCGTCTATCGTGGGGTTCTGGGCCATTTTCTTTTTGGCTGGCCACACCCAAAGAAATAAAATAATCACTGGCACTTAAATTCATTTCAAAATCTATTTTGATTTGAAGCGCTCTACTAGCAGCACCCATTGCCTGAAAGTTTTGCGCTGCTTTTGATTCTGTTATTTCTGTATTGCAACCATAAACTACTTGGCCAGCTTTGGTTTTAATCGTAAAACCTAAAATAGGTTTGAATATAGTCTCTATGAATATGATATTAACTACACAACTTAAACGCGAGCCAGCTGGCACACTAGAGGCGTATTAGTGATCTTAATGTATTAATAAGTAATCAATAATTTTTGCTTTAGCATCACCCTAGCGGTATTCATACTTATTCTAACCTAATTTTATACTAAAAATATTTTCTTGGGAGATTTTAATTGTTTATTAATAAAATTATTAAAAATACGCTCTTTAACAGCACTTGATTCCGGTGTGTTGTCTCCGCTAGCTTGATCTGACTTGAGCTTTCTGGGGGTTTTGCTAAACAAAATATCATGATATTGATTGACCACCAATTTTGGATTGCCCTCTGCTACTTGTTGATCATTATTAAATAACAAAGCATAATATTAATATTGCACAATTTACTTACTAGAGTGGTTAACCAATAATATACTGGTGCCGTTTTCTTTTAGTTTATTTAACCTACTAAAACATTTTGCTTGAAGGCGGGAATCACCCACTGCCAAGGCCTCATCAACAACTAAAATATCTGGTTCTATTTGTACTTGTACGGCAAAAGCCAAACATACACTTATGCCACTTGAGTATTTTTTGACGGGTTGATCTATAAAGTTTCGAATATCGGCAAAAGATAAAATATCATCTAGCTTGGCTTCTATTTCTTCTTTTTTAAGCCTAATACAGAAGCATTCAAATAAACATTTTCACGCCCAATAAACTCGAGATTAAAACTCAAACCAAGTTCAAGTAAAGCACTTATCCGACCTTGAGTGTTTACCCAACCAGTAGGGGGCGTTAAGGTGCCACAAATAATTTGTAAAAGTATCGATCGATTTACCAGAACCATTTTTGCCAATTACCCCCAACCGTTTGGCCTTTAGCAATGGCAAAATTAATATTATTTAAAGCCCAAAAATATTGGTAAATGATCCCGAATCAAAACCTATCTTGATTGCTCAATAATAAAGGTCAATGGGTTTCAATAAATAAGGGTCTGTAATTGCACAGGTACTGCAGGAATTGAATAGAATACAGGTGATAAAAATAATAAAACAGTTACGAATACATTAATAGTTTGCGCCAAAGTTTGGCTCTCATCAACAGGTGGTAGTGGCAGGTCGTAAACGCTTGTCCGTGCGTTTAATGGTCTCTTTGCTTTACCTCCACACATATAACGAGTCCGATGAAGGCTTGTGTCAAAGCTGGTCTCAAGATGTGTACTTTCAGTTTTTTAGTGGCCTTGAATATTTTGAACCAAGGCCACTTTGTAATCCCACATAAATAGGTCGCTTTCAACAATTATCAGCATCTCATACCCAAAGAAGTTGAACTTATACACCGAAGTATAAAAAACATGACTGCACCGGTGAAGAAAGCCTTAAAGCGAAGACAAAGCATAGAGTCCGTAATAAGTCATGTCAAACAAAATCATGGCATGAATAGAAATTACTTGAAAGGTGCAATCGGGGACACCCTTCATGCAGTGCTCGTGTAGTTACAATATCAAATGGCTGCTAAGGAGAATAGGAACAAAAGGGCTGAGAAGCCTACTTTTTAAGCCTATTAAATGAGTGCTATAAGTGGCGAATAAGCGAGGAATTTAAAAAAAACCTTAGTAGCACAATGAATAGAAGAAGCTGGTTGAAGTTTGCTGTTTCCAGACTCAACTACAGCTCATAATTAGAGTCAAGCGCTGATTTTGGATTTTGCAGGTTCGACTATTTAGCATCGCCTAAAATGAGAGTCGGGGCCCTAGAAATAACCTCGGCAAATAAACTATGCACAATCGTGCTTACAAATAAAAAGACTACAAATTGAGTTTTACTGTTGGCCCTAGCACCATCACCTCATTTTGATTTAAATACCACAGCAAACCAATAGCAAAACTGCGGTAACGGCCAAGCACTTCACGATTAGCCATTTGATAAATAAGACTATGGTTACTTCATAAGCCTTATACCAATACATTTAACGAACTAGGATAGCCTGCATATGGATTCATTAATTGCTAACTTCATCTTTAATCATTTTGAGTAAGTACTGACCATAACTACTTTTTGCAAGTGGCTGCGCTAATTTTTCTAATTGTTGGGTGTTAATAAATTTTAAACGCCAAGCTACTTCTTCAGGGCAAGCAATTTTTAAACCTTGACGCTGTTCTAGTGTGGCAATAAATTGACTCGCTTGTAATAGGCTATCGTGGGTCCCTGTATCCAACCAAGCATAACCACGTTTTAAAATTTGAACTTGTAAATTGCGTTGATCTAAATAAACCTGATTGACGGAAGTAATTTCGAGTTCATTACGAGCACTGGGCTTAATAGATTTTGCAATTTCTACAACTTGCTCATCATAAAAATACAAGCCAGTCACCGCATAATTGCTTTTGGGTTGAGTGGGCTTTTCTTCTATGCTGATAGCAGTACCCTGCTTATTAAATTCAACTACGCCATATCGCTCGGGGTCGTGCACATGATAGGCAAAAACAGTGGCACCATTTTTGTTGGTGTCGGCTTGCTGTAGCAAAGCTTGAAAATCATGACCGTAAAATAAATTGTCGCCTAATACCAAAGCACTAGGGCAATTATTAATAAATGACTCTCCAATAATAAAAGCCTGCGCAAGGCCATCAGGGCTTGGCTGCACAGCATACTCAATAGAAATACCCCATTGTGAACCGTCACCCAATAGCTGTTGGAATCTGGGAGTGTCTTGAGGCGTACTAATGAGCAAAATCTCTTGAATGCCTGCTAGCATTAAAGTGGTTAATGGGTGATAGACCATGGGCTTGTCGTAAACTGGCAATAATTGTTTGCTCATTGCAAGCGTAGCAGGATGCAACCGAGTACCAGAACCACCAGCCAAAATAATGCCTTTACGATTTGTCATGAAACCACCTGAATTAAATTTTTTTTACTCAATTGTTATTTTAACAGTTTATTTCGGTGACTAAACGCTCAACTCCAATTTGCCAATTTGGCATCAAAAGATTAAATTGAGTCTCTATTAATTGATGTTGAAGGCGTGAATTAAGGGGACGTTTGGCAGGAGTAGGATAGGCACTAGTGGGTATGCCTTGTACTTGACTATGAGAAACCTTAAAATTTTTACCTAATTTTTCTGCTGTTTGTAAAACCAATACAGAGTAGTCAAACCAACTACAGCTACCAGAGGCGACTAAATGATACAGGCCCGCTAGACTTGGGGTTTGTAACGTTTGCACTATAGCGTGCGCAGTGACGTCAGCTATTAAATCCGCTCCTGTAGGAGCTCCAATTTGATCATTAATTACTTTGAGCTCGAGCTTTTCTTGAGCCAAGCGAAGCATGGTTTTAGCAAAGTTTTGTCCTTTACTGGCGTAAACCCAACTAGTTCTAAAAATTAAATAGTTGCTGCAATATCTTTGAATCAGTTGTTCGCCCTCTAGTTTACTCAAACCATATAAATTAATAGCTTGAGTGGGGTCGGTTTCTAGTCTTGCTTGATCACCTGTACCATCAAAAACATAATCGGTAGAGTAATGCACTAATAAAGCATTGACTGCATGGCAAGACTGTGCCATTGCAGCTACAGCCAATGCATTAATTAAGTGGGCTTTATCGTAATCTTGTTCTGCTTTATCTACTGCCGTATAAGCGGCTGCATTGACCACTACTTGAGGCTTTAAAGTTTGAATAGTGGTTTGAATGGCCTGGGTATCTTCAAGATTTCCACTGTAGTTTTGACTGCTTCTATTGAGGGCAACAACAGTACCTAGTAGCAACAAACTGCGTCGCAATTCCCAACCTACTTGACCATCGGCTCCAAACAATAAAATGAGTGGCCTAGTTTGCTTTGTCATGACCGACATAATGTTTGTTCATCCAATCCTTGTAGGCACCACTTTGCACATTGGCTACCCATTGTTGATTGTCTAAATACCATTGAAGTGTTTTACGAATACCTGTTTCAAAGGTTTCAGAGGGCTTCCAGCCCAATTCATTGGCAATTTTACTGGCATCTATTGCATAACGACGATCATGGCCAGGACGGTCAGTGACAAAGGTAATTTGTTCTTGATATTTTTTACCATCGGTGCGCGGTCGCATTTCATTTAATAAATCACATACCATATGCACAATATCAAGGTTGGGTTTTTCATTCCAGCCACCAACGTTATAAGTTTCACCAGTTACGCCTTTTTGCAATACACAACGAATCGCACTGCAATGATCTTTTACATATAACCAGTCTCTAATTTGTTGCCCATCGCCATATACAGGTAAATTTTTACCCGCTAAGGCATTCACAATCATTAAAGGAATTAGTTTTTCTGGAAAGTGGTAGGGTCCATAATTATTGGAACAATTAGTAGTCAGCACAGGCAAACCATAAGTGTGGTGGTAGGCTCTGACTAAATGGTCACTCGCTGCTTTACTAGCCGAGTAAGGACTATTGGGTTCGAAATTTTTTTTCTCGGTAAAAGCGGGGTCTATTTTAGACAAGGAGCCATACACTTCATCAGTAGAAACATGTAAAAACCTAAACGCCAAAGCTGGTCCTGGTGCTAAAGATTTAAAATAAGACTTGGCTGCTTCTAATAACTGAAAGGTGCCCACAATATTAGTTTGAATAAAGTCGGCTGGCCCATGTATAGATCTATCGACATGTGATTCTGCTGCAAAATTAATAATTGCACGAGGCTGATACTTATTGAATAATTCACGCATTAAATCACCATTGGCAATATCGGCCTGTACAAAAATATGCTTTGTATTACCTTGTAAATCTTGTAGGTTTTCAAGGTTTCCTGCATAAGTTAATTTGTCAATATTGAGTACCGCTTCATCGCTTTGCGCACACCAATCTAAAACAAAATTAGAACCAATAAATCCTGCACCGCCAGTCACTACAATCATGATAAACCTTGTGTTTTAAATATAAATAATAGAGTGTACCAATAACATTTAAACTAAAATTTGAATAGTTTTAATTATTATTTTCAAATCTTGTTGAAAACTATACTGTTTAGTGTACTCCATATAGAAAGCGATTTTAATCGGTAATACCTCTTCTATATATGCTTTTTCTGGATCTTGGGCTTTACCCAAAATTTCGTTTTCATCTCGGAATGCTATAGAAGCGTTATCGGTAATACCTGGTCTTACACTTAAAACCCTTTGCTTTTGCTCGGGTGTATAACAAGCTATATATTTAGGTACTTCTGGCCTTGGGCCGACAATACTCATTGTGCCTAGTAGCACATTAATTAGTTGTGGTAATTCGTCTAGCTTGGTTTTTCTAATAAAAGCGCCCGATTTTGTGACTCGTGCATCTTGGCCCACCGTAATTAACAAACCAGCAGTTTGCGCAGAAGTAGGCATAAACATTGATCTAAATTTCAAAATTTCAAAGTTTTTTTCATACCTACCCACTCTGGTTTGCTTGAAAAAGCCGTCAAGGCCGTGACGCCGCAGCCCATCCGCTGGGTGCTCAACACCGGCTCGCAAGACCACCGCTGGCTTGGTAACGACTACTTTGCCCGTCGTGGTGCCGAGGTACACGCCCAAGCGGCCACGGTACAAACGCAAAAGGCTTCGGCCGAGCAGCAGCTGGCGGGCTTGAAGCGTTTTGTGGGCGACCAGATCAAGGGCACCCAACCGGGCTACGCCTCAGTGGTGCATGCAGGCCCC
Source organism: Limnohabitans sp. (assembly GCA_023260735.1). Lineage (GTDB taxonomy): Bacteria > Pseudomonadota > Gammaproteobacteria > Burkholderiales > Burkholderiaceae_C > JALQUL01. The sequence goes on from JALQUL010000004.1 coordinate 10,278, forward strand.
GAGGCTGCGGTCACACTCGGTGGTGTGCAGTTTCAGTGGGTGCAGACCAGTGCGCATTACCCCGGCGACACGCTGATTCATCTGCCCCAGTCTTCGGTCACTTTCACGGGCGACCTGGTGTATGTCGACCGTTTGC